>CANPVW010000154.1 GCA_947581745.1 Candidatus Benthicola azotiphorus | reverse complement strand
GCCCGAACCGGACCCAGCACGACGAACGGCGACGGATTCGGAGTCGGCTGGTACGGCTCCCGGGACGTGCCCGGTGTCTACAGGGACATTCAGCCCGCCTGGAACGACACGAACCTGAGGAACCTCGCGGAGCAGATCCGGTCCCACATGTTCATGGCGCACGTGCGGGCGGCCACCGGAGGGACCTCGGTCCAGCAGACCAACTGTCACCCGTTTCGCTACGGCCGCTGGCTGTTTCTGCACAACGGACGGGTGGACGAATTCGGTCGGGTGCGACGCGAGCTGGATTTCGCAGTCCGGCAGGATCTCTACAACCTCATGCAGGGCAGCACCGACTCGGAGGTGATGTTCCACCTGGCGCTGACCTTCGGACTGGAAGACGACCCGATCGGGGGGCTCGAGCGGATGGTCGGCTTCGTGGAGGAGAAGGGGTGGGAGGCGGGCATTCAGCGTCCCATGCAGATGACCGTCGGACTCACGGACGGGCACCACATGTATGCCGTCCGCTATTCGTCGAACCACAACTCGCGGACCCTGTACCACAGCCGCAGTGTGCGGGCGCTCCGGCAGCTGAACCCGATGTTCGAGCACTTCTCGGACGACGCGATCGTAGTGGTCTCCGAGCCGATGAACGATGTCATGGACCTGTGGGAGGAAATTCCCGAGTCCACCGTCCTCGTCGTCGAGGGAATCGAGGTCGAGACCCGGCCGTTCAAGCCGGTCCGACCAGTGGTCTAGGGGTTCCCGTCGAGCTCCGCGATCGTGGCGGTCGACGGCTCCCGAGCGTCCTGGAGGCGGGCCGCCACGGCCTCCGCCTCACGCAAAACCCGCAGGATGTTCCCGCTGGCCAGCTTCCCCAGATCTTCGTCCGTCCATCCCCGATCGATCAGGCGGGCGAACAGAACCGGAAAGCTCGACACGTCCGGCATCTCGGGCGGAGGGGTCATGCCGTCGTAGTCGGAACCGATCCCGACATGGTCGATCCCCGCCACGTCCCTGACGTACTCGATGTGGTCGGCGATGTCGTCCACGGATGCCGTCGGCCGCGGCGTCCGGCCACGAAACGCCTCCACCTCCTGCCGGATCTCATCCTCCGAGGCGCCCCCCTCCCGCAGCCCGCTGACCAGCGCCGTTAGCCGGTCGTCGTATTCCGCCGCCTCCCGGTTCACGAACGGCTGCACGAAGGTGACCATGACCACGCCGCCGTTCGCCGGCATCCTCGCCAGGATGGAATCGGGGACGTTGCGAGGGACGTCGGTGAGGGCCCGGGCCGAGGAATGCGAGAAGATCACCGGCGCCTCGGTCACGTTCAGCACGTCGCTCATCGTGGCCGGAGACACGTGCGCCAGGTCCACCAGCATGCCGAGCCGGTTCATCTCCCGGACGACCTCTTCGCCGAACGCCGTCAGCCCGCCGTGGCGCGCCGAGTCCTGGGCGGCGTCGGCCCAGTCGAGGGTCACGTTGTGCGTGAGGGTCATGTATCGAGCGCCGAGGGCGTAGTACGTCCGAAGGGCGCCGAGCGAGTTCTCGATCGCGTGCCCGCCCTCCACGCCGAGCATGGAGGCGATCCGTCCTTCGGCCATCGCCTCCACCACTTCGTCCGCCGTGCCGGCCAGGACCAGCTCCGGATAGCGATCGATCATCCGGCGTGCGATGTCGATCTCTTCCAGCTGCATGCGCGCGTAGCCGCTGTCCGCGTACTCGCCCGGGATGTAGACGGACCAGAACTGCGCACCGACGCCACCGGCCCGCAGGAGGGGGAGATTGGTGGCACCGGGCACCGGCTCCCGAAGGTCGTACGCCGCCACGTCCATCGGAGCGCGTTCCGATACGCGGATCTCCCACGGGAGGTCGTTGTGCCCGTCGAACACGGGCGTGCGCTGCAGCACGGCCCGGGCGTGAGCCAGTGAGTCCGCTTCCTGCCCGCCGGCGGGCCGCTCTCCGGCGCACGCATTGACGCCCAGAAACGCCGCCAGCGCCACCCACCCGATTCGCCTCATCCGTCCTCCAGGTTGAGCACCATGACCGCCGGCCCGATGCGCCGGCCCGGCAAGGGTAGCGCACAACGCTCGGACCGCGCAATTGCCTGCTGGCACCAGAGTTGCGGCTTTCTCGCCCCGGAGTGAGCGGTTTCCGGCGCCGATTGGTGGCGTTCAGCTCACCGTAATGATCTGACAGTAAGCGAGTTACAGCGTCCCATACGACGTCGGGCCGCGCGAATGCGCGGACACGCCGGGACCACAGAGAGGTATTGCAGAATGAAGACTTTCGTCCGATTGGCACTGCCCGTCGCCCTCCTGGCCGCAGCGCCGCTGCAGGCGCAGACCACGATCGGCGTCAAGGGTGGGCTCAATGTCGCAAGCGTGAGCACCGACGTGCCCAGTCTCGAAGACATCACCGACTCGAAGACCGGTTTCGTCGGCGGCGCCTACGCCAGCTTCGACCTCGGGATGTTCGCGATCCAGCCGGAGCTGCTCTACTCCCAGAAGGGCTTCAAGGGCACGGACACGGGCTTCGACGCACAGTTCAAGACCAACTACTTCGAGATCCCGGTCCTCGTGAAGCTGCAGTTCCCGCTCGAGACGATCCGTCCCGCCATATACGTGGGACCCGTGGTTTCCTTCGAGACCTCGTGCAAGCTGGGCCTCGCGCAGGGTGACGTCTCGGCCGACTTCGACTGCGACTCTCCGGAGGCCGACGTCGGAGACCGGAAGACGACCGACTTCGGAGGCGTGTTCGGCGCCAACCTGGACCTGTTCGTCGGCCCCGTCATCCTGACGGTGGACGGCAGGTATCAGCTGGGCCTGACCAACCTGAACGACGATCCGGACGCGCCGGACGAGAGCGTGAAGAACCGGGTGTGGCAGTTCATGGCGGGCGTCGGCTTCCCCATCTGAATGCATCGATCCCGGGCCGGCCAACCCCGAAACGGCCGGTCCAGCGAAGGACGCCCGTCGGCTTTGCGGCCGGCGGGCGTTTCGCGTTCCGGGAGACTCCAACTTCGGTTTCCGTGCCCGTATATTGAGGAGTGGCCTCCCACCTTCTCCTGGAGCGAGCACATGCGAATCCGAACACGGCTCAGGGACTTGATCCTCGGCGCCGCCGCCGGCCTCTTCATCGCGGGTCTTCTCGTGGTCGCCCTCCCCGGCGCTGCGAGCCCCGTCGACGGGACGGTCCGGCCCCTGGAGACCGGCGCCTTCGCGTTCACGTTCGAGCGAACGGTCCCCGGCACGCCGCGCGAGACCTACGACGCCCTGACGGGTGACATCAGCGATTGGTGGGATCACTCGGTCTCCACCACGCCGTACCGGCTCTTCGTCGAACCGAAGCCGGGAGGCGGCTTCTTCGAGCTGTTCAACGCTGCGGGGGACGGCGTGCGGCACGCGGTCGTGACGGCGGCGGAGCGCGGAGTCCTCCTGCGGCTCGAGGGTCCCTTCGGATTGGCCGGGCACGCCATCGCCCTCGTGGTGACC
>CANPVW010000153.1 GCA_947581745.1 Candidatus Benthicola azotiphorus | reverse complement strand
GGGCGGGTACGGGCGACACGCTTCGGCTCCGGACGGCGCAGCGCGCGCGTGTGCGTGGAACAAACCAGGGCGCCGTACCTAGATGAATGTCTAGAGCCGTCGATCGAGCGTTCCGTTCGAAGGGGGCCGGATCGTATCGGCCCGACATCCGAACCCCCCGCGGATGCCGATGCCCGGACGGGCAGCGGTGTTCCGTGTGGATGTCGCCCTTTCCGAGGCTGTTCGTGAGCAACCTGAGATCGAGACTCCTGCCTCTGTACGAGGAGGCCCGGCGACGTCGAATGTTCCGGGTCGTCATCGTCTACGTTCTGGTGGGGCTCGCGACCCTCGAGGGTGCGGGCAACCTGGTAGCCGCGCTGAACCTCCCCGTGTGGATCGACACGCTCGTGGCCCTGCTCGTTCTCGCGGGGTTCCCGGTCGCCATCGTCGTAGGATGGTTCTTCGATTTCACCGCTGCCGGCTTCGTTCGAACCGACGCGGTTCGCGAGTCGGATCCGCCGCGACACGTGTCGTCTTCGGAGTCGCGTTCTCCGGTGAAGACGCTGACGACAGGCGCCGCCGGCCATCCCGCGGCGGATCGCAAGTCGATCGCCGTCCTTCCGTTCCTGGACATGAGCCCGGACCGCAGCCAGGAGTACCTCGGCGACGGCATCGCCGAGGAGATCATCAACGCCCTGACCCGCATAGAGGACCTCAGGGTGGTGGCCCGCACCTCGTCCTTCGCGTTCAAGGGAAGGAACGAGAACGCCCGGCAGATCGGCGCCCAGCTCGGAGTCGGCTCCCTCCTCGAGGGCAGCGTTCGAACGTTCGGAAACATGGCGCGAATCACGGCTCAGCTGATCGACTGCGAGAAGGGTTATCACCTGTGGTCCGAGCGGTACGAGCTGGAGTTGAAGGACGTCTTCGCGATCCAGGACGAAGTCGCTCGGGCGATCGTGGGTACCCTGAAGGCGAAGCTGGGCGAGGACGACGAGAGCCCGATCGTGAAGCCCGGCACGGGGGACATGGAGGCGTACAATCTCTACCTCCGGGGCCGCTATCACTGGAACCGGCGCACGGCCGAGGAGCTCGAGAAGGGGATCGAGCTCTTCAGGCAGGCGATCGCTATCGATGACCGGTACGCCCTGGCGTGGGCCGGCCTGGCCGACTCGTACAGCGTCCTGGGATGGTACCGGCACCTGTCTTCCATCGAGGCCTACACGAAGACGGTCTCCGCCGCGTCGTCGGCCGTGGCGGTGGACGACTCGCTGGCCGAGCCGTACACGTCGCTCGCGTATGCCCGGTTCATGTACGGGTGGGACTGGGCCGGAGCGGAAGCCGGCTTTCAGGCCGCGATCGAGCGCAACCCGAGTTACGCCGTAGCGCGCCACTGGTACGGGGAATTCCTGATGGCCATGGGCCGCTTCACGGAATCCGTGGAGCAACTCGAAACCGCCCACGCGCTGGATCCCCTGTCTCCGACGATCGGATTCGGGGTCGGCTGGGTGCAGTACTTCCTGGGCGACTACGAAGCGGCGATTCGCCGCTACGAGCAGACGCTGGAGCACGATCCGCAGTTCGCTCTCGCGCCGTGGTTTCTCGGGCCCGCGTTGGTCGAAGCGGGTGATTACGATCGCGCGATCGAGGTCTGCAAGGAGTGGATTCCCCGCGTGAGGCGGAAGAACGGACTGGCGGCGCTCCTCGCCTATGCGCAGGCGAGGGCGGGACGAAGGGATGAAGCGATCGCAGGACTTCGACGTCTCGAGGAGCTTCGGGTCGGAAAAGAAGTAGCTCCCGACCACCTGGCCCTCGTCCACATCGGCCTCGGGGACCTGGACAGTGCGTTCGAGAGCCTGGACGTGGCGCTCCGCCAGCGTTCATGGTATCTGGTCTTCCTCCGCGTGGACCCCGCCTTCGAGCCCCTGCGTGGAGACCCGCGCTTCGATCACCTGGTGCACGAGGTCGGGCTCGACGATCTTCCTGCTCTGCGGACTGCCTGACGCCCGCCGGCTTGCGCCACGATCCGAGTTCACGGATCGTCTCTTCCTGAGCGGACGATCCCACGAATTCCCGGTACCGAATGTCGAACGAGGGCGTCATCCAGTTCGAGGCACGTCACGACCAGCGCGAGCTGGACGTACGCAGGTGCGGCGGGCCGGCGTGCGAGCTCATTGCATGGCGCGAGATCATGGCTCTTACGGGCCTCGTCGGGCAGGAGGCCGGGCGCTACGAGGGCGCCGGTTACGGCAACGTCAGCTGCCGCCTGGGTCCGCGAAATGCGGCTATCGGGCGAAGGGCCTTCCTCATCACGGGCTCGCAGACCTCGGGCAAGCGCTGCCTCGTCCTGGCCGACTTCGCCGTGGTCGACGGCTACGATTACGACCGGAACGTAGTCCGGAGCCACGGGCGCACGCTGCCTTCCTCGGAGTCCATGACACACGCCGCCGCGTACGATGCCAGTCCGCTCGTGCGCTGCGTGCTCCACGCGCACAGCCCGGTCCTCTGGAGGCGCAGAAAGTTGCTCCGTCTGCCGGAGACCGACCCCGCGATTCCGTACGGTACTCCGGCGATGGCCCGGGAAGTGAGCCGGCTGTATCGCGAGTCGGTTCTCCCGGAACGGCGGATTATGGCCATGGGCGGACACGAGGACGGTATCCTCGTACTCGGCCGGGACCCGACGGACGCGGGCGGCGTGCTCCTGCGCTGGCTCGCCCGTGCCTACGGCGAGCAGTGCGGTGAAGGTGCCGCCGGCCTGTGCGCCGGCCCCTGACGTGCGGGTCTCGCTTCTGTTCCGTCGTGCTTCGGGGATTGTCCTGGCAGCCATCGCGATCGGACTGTCACCGGCGTCCGCCCTCGCGCAGTCTTCGACGGAGCTCGACCTCGGGGATGAAGTTCATTATCCGTGGACGTTCACGGGAGCGCCCGGCGGCTTTGGATCGTCCTCGGTCGAGAATCAGACCAGCCGGGTATTGACCGTTCCCGTCTCGATCTGGCTCCGGAGGCTCACCGATGGCCGAAAGCTGGGGCTCCGGCTGCGGCTCACGGGCGTGCTCGGATTTCAGGACTTCCAGGGGATCGAAGACTTCGAGATCA
>CANPVW010000152.1 GCA_947581745.1 Candidatus Benthicola azotiphorus | reverse complement strand
AACGGACGCCGGTCGACCTGCTGATGGCGACCTTCCCGTCCGGCTCGGTCACGGGCGTCCCGAAGATCAGGGCCATGGAGATCATCTCGGAGCTCGAGCCGGTGGCCCGGGGCCCCTACTGCGGAGCGCTGGGTTATCTCGGTTTCGCCGGGGACATGGACACGAGCGTGTCGATCCGCATCGCGGTCGCGGATGGAGAACGCGTCACCTTCCATTCAGGCGGCGCCGTAGTCGTGGATTCGGACCCGGCGGCGGAATACGAGGAGACCCTGGACAAGGCGAGGGCGCTCGTCTCGGCGATCCCGGGGATTCGGCGATGATCGTCCTGCTCGACAACTACGACTCTTTCAGCCATAACCTCGCACGCTACCTGCGCCAGCTGGGAGAGACCGTCGAGGTAGTCCGCAACGATGAACTCGACGTCCCGGGCCTTCTCGCCATGGCCCCCTCGCACTTCGTGGTCTCCCCGGGTCCATGCACCCCCGCGGAGGCGGGGATCTCGGTCGACCTGATCCGCGCGTGCGGCCCCGCAGTGCCCCTTCTCGGCGTATGCCTCGGACATCAGTGCATCGGAGCCGCCTTCGGCGCCCGCATCGTCCGGACCGAGCCCGTGCACGGAAAGGTCTCCCGGGTCCGCCACGGCGAGGAGGGACTGTTCGCCGGGCTGCCGTCGCCACTCACGTCCACCCGGTATCACTCGCTCGCGATCGACCCCGGGTCCCTCCCTCCGGAGCTCGTTCCCACCGCCTGGTCGACTGATGGGGTGCTGATGGCGGTTCGACATCGAGAGCTGCCGCTATGGGGCGTCCAGTTCCACCCCGAGGCAGTGCTGACGGAGCACGGACACGCGCTCCTCCGGAACTTCCTCGCGCTGGGCCGGGGTGATGCCGCTCCGGGGCTCGCTCCCGGGCTTCCGAGTCCCGAGACGCCCCTCGTTCCAGCTCCCGGACCTCCCGAAGCCTGATGCGGCATCGCTTCTTGAAGGCGACGTGTCGTGTGCTAGCGTCGTGGACGGAGCGGCGCACGATACTGGAGTGCCTCCGCGACGTGCCCGGCCTCGATCGAGTGCGCCGCGTCGAGATCCGCGATGGTGCGGGAGACTCGCAGGATCCTGTGGCAGGCCCGCGCGCTGAGTCCGAACGAGGACGATCCACGCTCGAACAGAGCGTCCGCCTCCGGCCCCAGCCGGCAGTGGTCACGTATCTCGCGCGGTGTCAGAGCGCCGTTGGTCGCCCCCGCCCGGCCCGAGCGCGCCGAGGCTCTTCCCCGAGCCTCCCGCACGCGACTTTGCATCGCCGGACTCTCGGCCTGACCGGGAACCGCCCGCAGAACGCTCCACCCGAGTGCCGGGACGTCGACGTACATGTCTATCCGGTCCAACAGCGGAGCGCTGAGACGCTCGCCGTGACGGCGCACGACCGTTGTTTCGCACTCACAGGAGCCGTCGGCCTCGATCAGGCGACCGCACGGACACGGATTCATGGCGCCGACGAGGATGAACCGGGCCGGATATCGCACGCGGCATCCGGCCCGCGTGATGGACACGGCCCCTTCCTCCAGCGGCTGCCGCAGGGCGTCCAGGGTGGAGAGGCGGAACTCGGTCAGCTCGTCCAGGAAGAGCACTCCCTGGTGTGCCAGGGAAATCTCGCCGGGACGGATCGGGATTCCGCCGCCGACCAGCCCGGCCGCCGTGATCGTGTGGTGGGGCGCACGGAAAGGTCTCCCTTCGAGCAGGCCGCTGCCGGCGGGGAGTCGGCCTGCCACGCTGTGCACGGCGGTGGCCTCGAGCGCCTCGGCCGGGGTCAGGGGCGGGAGGATCGTCGGAAGGGCGCGGGCGAGCATCGTCTTGCCCACACCCGGGGCGCCGCGCAACAACACGTTGTGACCGCCGGCCGCGGCGACCTCGAGAGCACGCTTGGCGGGTCCCTGACCGGCGATTTCGCTGAAGTCGTAGCCGGCGACAGGCGTCGGCGATTTCGGCGCCGGCGCGTCGTTGGCGGGAGTCAGAGTACCGTTTCCCCGGAGGAAGTTCAGGACATCTCCGAGACTGCGGGCCCCGAGGACCCGCAGGCCGCGGGCCGGACGCGTCTCTGCCAGGTTGGCCTCCGGGACGATCAGCCCGTCCAGGTCGCGCAGGTCACCCAGCCTCAAGGCGATCGGGAGGATGCCGCGAACGGGGCGGACCGTTCCGTCGAGCCCGAGCTCTCCGATGAAGCCCCAGCGACTCGCCCGGGCCCCGGGGACGTGTCCGGCGCCGGCGAGCACGGCCACGGCCACCGGGAGATCGAACGCTGCACCCTCCTTGCGGAGATCGGCGGGAGAGAGGTTGACGGTGATGCGAAGACCGGGCACGCGGAGCCCGAGCTGTGCCGCCGCCGATCGGAATCGCTCCCTGCATTCCCGGGCGGCCGCAGGCGCGAGTCCCACGATGCCGATCATCGGCGTGCCCCGCCGGATAGCCACTTCGACCCGCACGGGGATCGCCTCCAGGCCGAGTAGCGCGGCGCTGAATGCGGTCTGGATCATGCCGATCAGGATGGCTCACCGGATCAACGGCAGATCACAGCGGGATCAGCAGAGCGGGTCCGAGCTCAGACGAAGGTGGCGATCTCATCCAGGGACTTCCGCGCCAGGGAAGGCACGAGCGCCTCTTCCGAGGGGTGTCCTACCACAAGGATGAGGAACGGCCTCTCCCGGTCCGGCCGACCGAGGAGCGGCCCCAGGAACCGCATCGGGCTCGGGGTGTGCGTCAGCGTCGCGAGACCGGCCGCGTGGGCCGCCGCGATCAGCATTCCCGTGGCGATGCCCACCGACTCCTGAACGTAGTAGTTCTTCACCCGGCTCCCGACCTCGTCCACGCCGTAGCTTTCGGCGAACACCACGATCAGCCACGACGCCATCTCGAGGAACGGCTTGTCAGCGCTCGTGCCGAGCGGAGCGAGCGCTTCGAGCCAGTCATCGGGCGCCCGGTGCTCGTAGAACTCGCGTTCCTCGGCCTCGGCGGCCACCCGAATCGTCCGCTTCGTCTCGGGATCCGAGACCGCGACGAAGCGCCACGGCTGGCGATGGGCTCCGCTCGGCGCGGTGCCGGCGGCCAGAATGCAGTCCTCTATGATCGAGCGCGGAACGGGCCGGGTAGAATAGTGACGGACGCTTCGCCTCCGGGCCGCGGAGGCCCTGAACTCGCGCGCGCGGCGGGCCATCTCTTCCTCGGGGAGAGGATTCCAGTTCAGGGGCACGAACTCGGCTTCAGTCATGTCGTTCTCCACGATCTTCCGGCCGCCGGCCCTCCGCCGCGCGACACCGACACAACGTCTCACGCACGTCACGACCGGGCAATCCGCTGTCGGACGGCGGCGCGCTGCAGCTATTATCGGTAGAATCCCACCGAGACCGCGGAAGAGAGGTCATGCAGACCGGACACGGCATTTCGAATCGACCCGCGCGGACGGCACGCCTGGCGGGATATGCCGCCGCCGTCGGAGCAGGCACCCTGTGGGGCACGACGGGACCGCTCAGCACAGCGCTCTACGCCGAGGGAGCCGCCCTGACTGGAGTGGGCTTCTGGCGCGTCGCGGTGGCGACCGCGGGGTTGTTCGTGGTGGCTCTGTTCCGGCGGGATCTGCTGCGAGTGGATCGCCGCGGACTGATCGCGGTCGGCCTCGGCGGGGGAGCGCTGGTCG
>CANPVW010000151.1 GCA_947581745.1 Candidatus Benthicola azotiphorus | reverse complement strand
GTGCGTGAGGGGATCAAGGCGGTAGTCGCCGGGGACGTGGCGGACCTTGGCGGCGGGTACGTGCTCACCGCCCGCCTCGTTGCGGCAGAGTCCGGCCAGGACCTGATCAACCTCCGCGAGTCGGCGCCCGACTCCACGAAGGTCCTCGAGACCATCGACCGGCTGTCCCGCCGCATGCGGGAGCGCATGGGGGAGTCGCTCGGCTCGATCCGGGCGAGCGCGCCGCTCGAGAGGGCCACCACCACGTCGCTCGAGGCTCTCCGCAAGTACACGCAGGCTCTGACGGCGATCGACACGGGCGACCAGGACCTCGGCGAGGCCCTGCTGGAAGAGGCGATCGGAATCGACTCCACGTTCGCCATGGCGTGGCGCAAGCTGTCCGTGGTTCACAACTCACTTGGAGACGACGCCGAAGCCCGCGCGGCGGCGACTCGCGCCTACGAGCTTCGAGACATGCTGACCGACCGGGAGCGGTACCTCACCACCGGGACCTACCATTCCCAGGTCACCAACGACACTGATGCGGGAATCACCGCCTATCGCAGTCTGCTCGACCAGTATCCGAACGATACGTGGGCCCTGAACAACCTGGCGCTCCTCTACTACGACCAGGGGAACATGGATGGGGCGATGCAGCTGCTGGGGCGGGCGACACAGCTCGACCCGTACTCCCCGAACGCCTACATCAACCTCGCCGGCGGGCTCCACTGGCTCGGTGCACGAGACTCCGCGCACGCCGTGATCGACCTGCTGGAAGAGAACGTCCCGGGGCAGCCCTGGGTGCACCGCGTGCGATCATCGATGCTCGCGGCCGAGTGGAAGTACGATTCCGCCCAGGTGGAAGTCGACTCGCTGATGCGGAGCGGCAGCACCACGGGTCGCCGCTGGGCGCTCCAGAACCAGACAGCGATCGATCTTGCCCACGGGAGGCTCATCCAGGCGCAGCGGCGGTGGCAGGACTCCCGGCAATCCGAGGATCCGCTGCTGGAGGCGGCCTGGCAGGCATGGGTGGAACTCGAAGTACGGCAACAGCGGGTCGCGGCGGCGCGGATACTGGACGCTGCGTTGGCGCGAGCCGGAGCGATCGACACGATCGACGGCAGCCTCGATCGGGCCTTCTTCTATGCCTCCGCCGGCCGACCGGACGAGGCCCGGGCATGGATGGCCGCGGACCGGCGCGCCAGCAATCGTTACTCCTCCCAGCCCGCTCCGCTGCGCGCCGGCGAGGATGGCTGGTTCGAGGGGGTGCTCGCCTTCGGAGAAGGACGCTTCTCTGATGCCGTCGACGCGCTCCGGCAGGCTGAAGCGGACTACGACTCGTTCTACCCGGAGTTCGGCGCGCGGATCGTGAGCTGGGATCTCGCGAGGGCGTATGACCGCGCCGGCATGGCCGATTCGGCCGTAGCGCGCTACGAGATGGCGCTCGACTTCGGCGACCTGCTGGAGATCCGGCGCCAGGCCCGCGAATATCCCGTCACCCTGATCCGGCTGGCCGAGCGGTACGACGAGAAGGGCGATCTGGATCGCGCCGCCGGATACTACGGCCGCTTCGTCGATCTGTGGAACGATGCCGACCCGGACCTGCAGCCCCGGGTGGAGGCCGCGCGACGGCGGCTGGAGGAGATCGTCCGGGAGAGGGGCTGAGCCGGGTATTCCGCGGGTCTTTCGAGGCCCTGGCGCGCAATTCGAGATTCCGCAGTACATTGCAGCGATGACGAGGCTCCAGACCGCCCGGGGCGGCAGCCGCGGTCCCGGGAGGCCACCTCCCGCGATTCGACTCCTGTTCGTGTGTGCCGCATACGCGGCGCTCTTCCCACCCGTGTCTCCAGCCCAGGAATCCGGGCTCGACCCGGCCGCGCGCGCAAACCCCAACGACCGGCTCGACGCGACCGCCTGGTCGATCATGGCGTCCAAGGGCTGGTCCAACTACCAGACGCTCGGCCGCACGGTCCGCTTCATCTTCGACTACGCCGGGGAGGACGTATACGCGCTCGACGTCGCCTACACGATCTCGCCGGAAACAGGGTTCGGCGGTTTCTTCGATCGACACCTCGCGGCCCGCTTTCAGGTGGCCGGGAAGCTCAGCGCTCGCGCCCAGGAGTCACGCGACTGGATTCCGGAGTTCAGCGCCTACTTCGCGCTTCGCTGGCGGCGCCTGCCGTGGAACCACGTGGTCGCGACTTCACTCGCGATCGGCGAGGGCCTGTCCATCGTCGGCGCGATCCCGGAGGTCGAGATCCTCACCACGGAGCGGGGCGGCACCAACAACCTCCTGAACTACCTGATGCTCGAGGCGACGTTCGCCCTGCCGTCTCAGCCTCGCGTGCAGCTCGTGAGCAGGATCGATCACCGCAGCGGCATGTTCGGGGTGTTCAACGACGCGGTCGAGTCAGGATCGAACACGGTGGCCCTCGGAATACGCGTCAACTGGTAGCCCCGGCTGAATATCGGTGCCCCTCGAGTGTACCCTGGAGCAGCGAATCACCGGACCCGGAGATGATCATGAACGACCGGCCTGACCTCAGGTTGCACGAAGAGGCGCTCCTGCTAGCCCTCAAGGACGACAGGGGAACGCCAAACTCCTCGCAGTACGGATTCGCCCTCGGAGGCGCGCTGCTGGCGGAGCTGCTGCTCGAGGGACGCCTCGTCCTCGAGGAGAAGCCTCGCAGGAAGCCCCTGAAGCCGGGGAAGAAGCCCTCCTACCTGGTGGCGATCGACGATTCGAAGCCGTTCGCCGACCCCGTGCTGGACGAATGCCTGCACCGGGTGTCCACCTCGAAGAAGCCCCGTTCTCCCGAGGACTGGGTGACGCGGTTCGCCCAGCTCAAGGACCTGAAGCGGCGCATCGCGGTCGGATTGTGCCGCAAGGGCATCCTCCGCGAGCGTGAGGACCGGATCCTCGTGCTGTTCCGCCGTACCGCCTATCCGACCCTGGACGGTACACCGGAGAAGAAGGTGGTCGAGCGGCTGCGCGACGCGGTGCAGGGAGACTCGATGGACCTCGATGCCAGAACGGCCGTCCTGGTCGCCCTCGCCAACGGAACCGGACTGTTGAAGCCGGTGCTGGGCAAGGACCTCGTGAAGCGTCGCAAGCAGAGGATCGAGGAGATCGCCGAAGGAGACATCGTCGGGGAGGCTACGAAGGCCGCCATCCAGGCTGCTCAGGCGGCAGTGATCGCGGCGACCACCGCGGCGACGGCGGCCTCCGGCGCCGCCGTGATCGGCGGCTGAGGAAGTACCCCGGGGGCGGAGACGCGCCCGCCGATCGGGCGCGCCCCGGGGATTCGTTCGAGCGCGGCTACTCGGCCCTGAGAGCGATCGCGGGATCCACGGACGCCGCCCGGCGAGCCGGGATCCAGCTCGCGATGACCGAGACCACGAACAGCAGTGCCACAACGAGTCCGAACGTCGGCGGGTCCGTCGGCGAGACCTCGAACAGCAGCGCCTCCATGAGACGGGTGAGCCCGAGCGCGGCGACCAGCCCGACGGCCAGTCCGCCGCCGGCCACGATCGCTCCCTGACGGACCACCATGCCCCGCACCCGGCCTGCCGGAGCGCCGAGCGCCATCCTTACGCCGATCTCCTGACGGCGCTGTGTGACGCCGTAGCTGATCACGCCGTACAAGCCCACGGCGCCGAGCAGCAGGGCCACCGCGGCCGCGATCCCGAGCATCAGCATCGTGAAGCCGGCTCGTGACGTCGCCTCTGCCAGCACGCGCTCCATCGTCTCGATCCCCGTGATCGGCACGTTGGGGTCGAGCGACCACACGACGTCCCGGATCGCGGGGGCCAGAGTCGTCGGCGCCGCGGTCGTCTTCACGACGAGGCTCATCGACGTTCGATAGTTGTTCGACGGGCCTGACATGGCGTAGTAGATGATCGGTCGGATCTCCATGTCGAGACTGAGGTTACGAACATCGTCCACGACGCCCACGACGGGGAGCCACGCGAAGTCTTCGTCCTCCTCCTGGTCCTGCGCGATGCCCCGCCACACCTGCTTTCCGATCGCGCTCTCGCCCGGCCAGTAGTGCTCGGCGAAGGCCCGGTTCACGACGACGGCGCCAGTGCCTGCCGTGATGTCCGAGCGATCGATCAGGCGGCCCTCGAGCAGTCGTATGCCCATCGTCTCGAAGTAGTCCGGCCCGACCACGATGGACAGGGCCACGTGCGGCATCGACCCCGGCTCGACCGGCCGATCCTCGATCAGCACTCCGCTGTGGTTCTCGCCTTCCGGACGGAGGGGCAGCTTGCTGACCGCGGCGGCCCGTTCCACGCCGGGAATCTCGTTCACCCGGTCAATGAGCTGCTGGTAGAACGCGACGGACTTCTCCTGGTCATCGTACGGAGCGTCCGGCAGCGAAAGTCGCAGCGTCAGTACGCTCTCCGCGTCGAACCCCGGGTCGACGTTCTTCAGGTGCCAGAAGCTCTTCACGAGCAGTCCGGATCCGACCATCAGGAGAAACGCGAGCGCCACCTGGCCGAACACGAGTACGGTGCGGGCGCGCACCCGGCCGCGGCCGGACGTGGTTCCGCGGAACCCCTCCTTGAGGGCCCCGGCGATGTCGGGTCGCGTGTGGCGGAACAGCGGCGCGAGGCCGAACAGGATGCCGGCCGCGGCGGAGATCACGAGCGTGAACAGAAGGACCCGCGCGTCGATCCGGATCGCGTCGAGCCGCGGGATGCTCTCCGGACCGAGTGCCACCAGGAGCTTGAGCCCGCCGAACGCCAGCAGCAGGCCGAGCACGCCCCCTACGAACGCCAGAACGGTGCTTTCTCGCAGGAATCCCCTGGCCAGCACGCCGCGCTCCGCACCTAGGGCGCTGCGGATCGCCGTCTCCTTGTGCCGGGCTTCCGCGCGCACGAGGAACAGGTTGGCGACGTTGGCGCAGGCGATGAGCAGCACGACGCCCACGGTGCCCAGCAGGATCCAAAGCGCCCGATTCACATCGTCCGTCACGTCATCGATCAGGGGTACGACCCGGGCGTCCCAACCCGACTGCTCGATCATCTCGTGTGTGATCAGATCCCCGGGATATCGTTCCGGGAGCTGAAGCGTCAGGCGATGAATGTCCTCGTACACGGCTTCGGGAGTGACGCCGTCCTGCATGCGTCCCACGCCGACGTAACTGTAATTGCCGGTGGTGAGCTCCTCCGGATCGATGATCAACGGAAGCCAGATCTCAATGTCGCGATCGTAGGGGAGATCGAACCCGGCGGGCATGACGCCGATCACCTGACGGCTCTCACCGTCGATCGTCACCGTCTGGCCCAGGATCGCCTGGTCCCCGCCATACTTGCGCTCCCAGAGGCCGTAGCTGAGGATCGCGACGGGCTGCCCGTCCGGCAGCAGCTCCTCCTCGACGAACCCGCGCCCGAGTGCCGGAGGCGTCCTGAACACGTCGAAGAAGGTCTGCGTCACGGCCGCTGATTGAAGTTGTTCCGGTTCCCCCGTGCCGGTGAGGTTGACGGTACCGTCCCAGAACATGGTCAGGCCGTCGAGGGTCGTGGCCTCGTCCCGGTACAGCACGTAGGTGCCATTGGCCTGCGGGACCTCCGGAAAGCCGGCGAGTGGCGCCGTGTGCCCGACGACGACCAGGCGATCCGAACCGGGATACGAGAGAGGCCGCAGCAGGACCCCGTTCACGACGCTGAAGATCGCCGTGTTGGCGCCAATCGCGACGGCCAGCGTAATCACGGTGATGACCGTGAACAGCGGACTGCGGGCCAGTGACCTGGCGGTTCTCCCGACCTCCCGAATGATCCCTGACATGCGGTGCCTCCTCGTCGTCCCTGTCTTCTCGTCGGACCCGTCAGCTCCGCCCGGCCGGCTCGGCAACCGTCCGGCGGAGCGTACCTGTGACCCTACGCCGCGACCTCGTCCCGAGTTTCGAAGCTTGCCACACCGGCCGTCGCGTGCCGATCTTGGGCGCCATGCCAGAGACCCCGGGTTATCAGCGGCTGTTCGCCGAGCTGAAGCGGCGCAAAGTCTTCAAGGTCGCCGCCGTCTATGGCGCCGTCA
>CANPVW010000150.1 GCA_947581745.1 Candidatus Benthicola azotiphorus | reverse complement strand
CGCGAGCGGCAGGTGGAGGAGGTGCCAGTACGAGAACAGGCGCTGGAACGGGAGGAGCAGGCGACTCTGCTGCTCGAGCGCCAGTCGCGTCCGGACGAGGCTCATGATCCCGCCCCGAATCGAGGGAACGACCCCGGCGGAATGCAGGGCACGCCGGCTGCGCAGCAGATGCAGGCGGGTCGCCAGGTCACCCCGGAAGGCGATCCACAGCGCGTCGAGCGTGCCGCGGGGAGCCCTCACGGCGGGGCCGGCGAGCACCATCGTGAGTTCCCGCTCGGGGACGGCGGCCGCTGCCCGAATCGCGTTCTCGAGCCGCTCGATCTCCTGTTCCACTTCTCTCAGATCCCGGAACCGGCCGTCCATTGCCTTCGGGATCCGGGCAAACAGGTAGCGCCCGAAGACTCCGCTCGCGACCACCACGGTCATGCTCCAGAAGGCGATCGAGACGATGCCGCCGAACTTGAAGGTGGTGTGGAGGAGTACGAGAAACGGACCCAGGGTGCAGAGAAAGATGTGGAACTGGAGCCAGTTGCCGAGGCCCCCCGCACCTTTGAGCGCCGAGATTCGCTTCCGAGCGGAATACAGGGCCACCCCGACCAGCATCATGAGAGTTCCCGCGATGCCGTACCCGTGTCCCACCAGGCCGGAGGGCTTGAGCAGCTCGTGCTGAGGAGCGAACGCGCGATCCGCGATCGGCGTGCGGTAGTAGTCCGCGCCCTGTCGGACGGCGAGGATCGCGACCGTCAGCCAGACGGCGGCCAGCAGCGCGCCGAAGAGCCGGCTTCCACGCAATTCAGTGTCTCACGATGCAGATTCGATCCGCCGTAGGCGGTCGCTGTCGGCCGCGGGCTGTGGCATTCAGACCTCCATTCGGTCCGGCATCCATACGCGGACCATAAGAATAGTGACCTCCGCGGCTTTGTCCACGCGATCCTCGAAACCGTGGGGCGAACCCCGCGAGCGACGGGAAGATCCCGGTCATCGGCGACGGGCGATCAGATGTCGAGCGGCGCTCCGTCGAGGGAGACCGGACCATCACACGTGATTAGATTGGGCGCGAGAGACGGGCGATCCGGTTCCAGGTGCAGCCACCGAAGCCGAGAGAGGCGACCATGGGCAAGAAGATCCTGATGCTGGTGGGCGACTTCGTGGAGGACTACGAAGTCATGGTGCCGTTCCAGGCCCTTCAGATGGTGGGGCACACGGTCGACGCCGTGTGTCCGGACAGGAAAGCGGGGCAGAGCGTCAAGACCGCCGTGCACGACTTTGAAGGAGACCAGACATACACCGAGAAGCCCGGCCACAACTTCGTGCTCAATGCGACGTTCGCGGACGTGGAACCCACCTCGTACGACGCGCTCGTGGTCCCTGGCGGTCGGGCGCCCGAGTACCTGCGGCTGGACGACCGTGTGCTCGACATCGTCCGTCACTTCATGTCGGAGGACAAGCCGGTGGCGGCGATCTGCCACGGAGCCCAGCTCCTGGCGGCTGCCGGCGTGCTGGACGGGCGCGAGTGTTCGGCTTATCCGGCGTGCGGGCCCGAGGTGACGGCGGCGGGCGGCACGTTCGTACCGAAGGATTGGCCCGAGGCGCACGTGGAAGGGAACCTGGTGACAGGTCCGGCGTGGCCAGCGCACCCGGCCTGGCTCGCCGCGTTCCTGAAACTGCTTTGAGGTCGGGGACTGGTCCTACTGCCGCCGGATGGCCACCGGACCGTTGAAGGTCTGGATCTTCACATGGGCCCCGCCGTCGCCGATCGTGAATTCCCGCTCCGGTCCCTGGGCTCCGTCGCGCTCCAGGGATTCCGGCACGTCGAAGTCCACTTGCAGGTCTCCTTCGATCGTGGTGACGACGCAGTCGGCCCCGGCGTCCGCGGGTAGTCTGATCTCGACTCCGCCACTGTGTGTCTGGAATCCGACCGAGCTGCCGGGCTCCAGGGCTCCGTCGAACGTGATATCTCCCGTGACGGTCTCGAAGTCCCCCCGGCGCAGGCGCGGACCATCGACCGTTATCGTGCCGCCCACCGTGGCGAGGGTCAGGTCCTCGGCCGCTCCCCGGAAACTGATCGGCCCATTGCCGGTCTTGGCCCGGATCGACCTCGATTCACCCGAGATCCGCACCTCGCCGCCGATCGACTCGGCGTACAGCTGTCTCGGGTTGCCGGAGAACCGGACGTCCCCCGTGACCGTGTAAACGTCGACACCTCCGGTCACGTTCTCGATCTGGACCGAGGCGCCGGTGGTTTTGACCCACAGTGTCGCACCTTCGGGGACGGATATGTCCAGATCCACCGTTCCCGAGCCTCTCTTGTCCGACCAGATCCCGCCCTTCGCCGATTTGCCGTCCTTTGCTGCCCCGAAGCTCAGCTCGGGAAGGCTCTCGTCCACGGTACCGTCGAACGCGACGGAGTCCTTCGACCACCCGGAGATGCGGATCGCGCCCTCCGTCTCCATGTAGATCCGCAGATACGCGTCCGGCTCCACCGCCTGCCGGCGGTGCACCTGCTGCTGGGCCGGTGCCGTGAGCGGAAGGGCCAGTACCAGGAGCGCCATCCCGAGAATCGAGCGAGCTGGAATCATGTTCAGCCTTCCGCCGTGATCGCGGCTGCCTGCCGCAGGAAGTCGAGCTTTCTCTCGTACGAGGTCGTCACCGCCTGCTGCAGGGGCAGGCTCTGCGGAGCCGCTTCGAGAGCCGCCAGAGACTGCTGAATTGCATTATCGATGACGCGCAGATTGTCCTCGATCAGCCGCACGGTCTCGGGGGGAAGACGGTCCCGCTCCGCCTCGAGCGTGGTCGCCAGATCCGCGATCGCCGAGGCGTATTGATTCTCCACATCCGTGTAATCGGCGGCTACCATCAGGGCCCGGGACTGTTCCGTTGCTGTAGCAATTGTTGCGCCTGCATCGTTCATCTGTGCGTCGCGTTTCAAGACTGCCATGGTCACGACGGACGTGGCGATGATCAATGCGACCGCCGCCACGGCGAGTTTCAGGCGCTGTCCGTACCACCACTTCCTCTCGCCGCGCGTCGGGTCGATTTGCCGCGCCCTCTCGAGCCGATCCCCCGTCCGTGCGACGATCGACGCCATGAGATCGCGCTCGGGAGCCAGTTCACGCGGAAGCGAGCCGAGCAGCGCACGGAGGTCGGGACCCAGAAGGTCCTCCTCGTCGGGCGTATCGCCGGTGAGCCGAGCGTTCGGCTTTCTCTCATCCATCATGATCCGTCCCCTCGCGATCCCGGCCCAGCGCCTCCTCCAGGAGCTTCCGCGCCCGGTGGATCTGCGCCTTGACCGTCCCCTCCGCCAGTCCTGTCATTTCGGCTATCTCGCGGTACTTGTAGCCCTCGATCCCATAGAGTACCAGGACCGTCCGTGCGGCCTCCGGGAGCGCCGCCAGGGCTCTCTCCACGTCGATCCTTTCTTCCGTCCTCCGGTCCGGCGCGGGGCGCCCGTATCTCCCCAGGTCGCCCGTCGATTCGAGCCTCAGGTGCCGACGCTTTCGCGCTCGCTGGTCGTTCAGCACCACGTTCACGGTCATCCGGTAGAGCCACGAGGAAAAACGGCTCTCTCCCCGAAAAGTGCCCAGCTTCTCCCAGCAGCGAACGAACGCGTCCTGCGTCAGGCGTTCGGCCCGCTCCCTGTCGGCACTCATCCGAAGACACAGCGCGTACACGCGATCCACGTGCGTCCGATACAACTCCTCGAAGGCCCGCGCGTCACCGCCCTGCGCGCGCTCGACGAGAGACTCGTCCACTTCGGCCGACGGAGCCTGAGCCTTCTGCGTCGAGCTTATCGCGTCCCTCTCCTCCGGCACGGCTACGGTCCGTTCTCTCGGCGTTAGGACATCGGGGGCGCTTGAATTGTTTGTAGTCCGGTGCGGTGGGGCGCAAGAGCGTGGCGCGGATCTTCGCTGGCCCTACGGGCCACGCGGAGGCGAGCCGACCGGATTCGAACCTCGTTCAAACAATCTCCCCGGGCTGCGGCATCACAACTCCGTAGCGACGAGGCAGCGGGAAGCGGACGGCGAAGGTCGCCGGATCGCCCCGACGCCGGACCCCCCGACAGGAGATGGTGAAGATGAGGAAGAGGTCGAGCGAGCGATCCGGAGCGCTCAGCGCCCGTGCCGTGATTCTGGCCGCTGTGCCCCTGCTTGTGACCGCAGCGGTCGCTTTCGCGGGTCCGCCCTGGATCAGCATCGAGTACCCGCCGAACCGACTGGACGCCGAGTCGCGCGGCGCCCTGGCGCTGATCCACATGTATCACCACGAACACCAGGGCCAGTTTCCGGTCGAGGGAACGGCAGAGGGAATCGTGGACGGCAGGCGAGTCTCGCTTCCCCTGAAGTTCACCCCGGTGGGCACCGGAGGCTCGTGGGCGACGTGGGGGCAGATTCCGGAGGAAGGCAACTGGGTGCTGGTGATTCACGGCACGGACGGCACAACTGGAGTCGAGGTGTCGCTTCTCGCCGCGCTGGCCGAGGGCAACCAGGAGATCTCGTTCGTCAAGGTGCCGCGCAGCCGCGAGGGAAACTGGCCGCGGGCCGCCACCGGGCAGGACGTCGAGTCGATGCTTCGCACGGCAGTGGTCGTTGCCGAAGCGCAGGGATCGACTTCTTTTCGAGCCATCACGGTCGGCGAGGCCGCGATGGGACTCGGCGGAGCTCTGCTGCTGCTCCCGTTCGGCCTGGCTGCCGCACGGCGCCGGCGGGGAGAAGCGACGACATGAACTGAACGCCCGGGCGTTCGGGCGGGCCGGTCGGCTTCCTGGAGCGTCGCTCCGGCTGGCCGGCCTGCCCGCTATCCCCCCAGGAAACGAGGCCGGACACAACGCAGCCAACGGGCGGAACGAGACTAGGCGGACCCCTCGAGACTCGCCTTCATGTCGGCCAGCAGGGCCCCGAAGATGTCGTGGCAGAACTCGTAGGCCGCGTCGTCGTTCTTCTGCCAGCTCGACGTCCATTCCACCAGTGCGCCTTCCCCATCGGGAGTGGGCTTCACCGTTACCCGACCCACGCAGTCGCGCACATCCTCGGTGGAGATCGGCGGCGGCCCTTCGTCGATCGAGTAGGCGAGCGCGCAGTCAGCATCATCGAATTCTCTCAGCGTCTCGACGAAGGCGCCGTTGAGCACGCGCCCGGCGCCGACCGACGTCCCGTCGCGACCGCCTGACGCTTCGAGGGACTTGATCACGTTCGGGGCCCAGCTCATGTCGTGAAAGTCGCGGATTGCGGCCCACACCGTTTCGGTAGGAACGTCGATGACGATCGACTGGTACGTCGAGCCCATGGATACACCTCCTGGCCGGTGGGGCGAGCCCGGCGTTCCTCCAATAACGCTCCTTCGAAGCCGTCGCGGTAGGCGGTCGACCGCCGATGGGCAGATTTCGCAGAGAAGCCGGGCCCGTGCGCCCGGTGGGCGCGGCCACGTACATTGGTCCGATACTACGAACACCGGAGGCCGAGCAGACCATGCACCGCACTGAGTTCATCTCCACTGGCATGTACGTGCCCGAGCGAGTGGTCACCAACCACGAGCTCGAGGGATACATGGACACCTCGGACGAGTGGATCCGGCAGCGATCCGGCATCGAGGAGCGCAGGTGGGCGGCCGAAGGTGAAGGTGGCTCCGACATGGCGAAGATCGCCACCGAGAGAGCACTCGAGGCCGCTGGCATGGAGGCGAGCGAGCTGGATTGCCTCATCGTCGCAACTCTGAGCCCGGACCATTTCTTCCCGGGCACCGGAGTGTTTCTGCAGCGCAAGCTGGGTGTGACGGACATTCCGTGCCTGGACATCAGGAACCAGTGCACGGGGTTCCTGTACGGCCTCGAGGTCGCGGACGCCTTCATCCAGACGGGCAAGTATCGTCGGGTGCTGCTGGTGGGGACAGAGGTTCATTCGTCGGGCATCGTCCTGTCGACGGACGGGCGGGACACGGCCGTACTGTTCGGGGACGGGGCTGCGGTGGCCATCCTCGGCCCCACCGAAGATCCCGATCGGGGGGTGCTGGCGGTGCGAACGCACGCGGACGGTCGCCACGCCGAGAAGCTGTGGGCGCCGGCCCCCGCCTGCGTGAACAAACCGTTCGTCACCAGTGAGATGATCGACGCGGGCCTGACCCGACCTCACATGGAGGGCCGGGACGTGTTCAAGCACGCGGTCACGAAGATGCCCGCCGCTCTCATCGAAGTGCTGGAAGTGGCGGGACACACGGTGCAGGAACTCGACATGGTCATCCCGCACCAGGCCAACATGAGGATCGCTCAGGCGGTCGCAAAAGGCCTCGGAATACCGGACGACAAGATGTACATCAACATCCAGCGTTACGGAAACACTACCGCCGCCAGCATCCCGATCGCCCTGCACGAGTGCATCGAGGAGGGCGGCATCCGCCGGGGCGACCTCGTGGGCTTCACGGCCTTCGGATCCGGCTTCACGTGGGGCGGCGCCGTGGTTCGCTGGTAGGACCGCTCCACATTCGCGACACTTCGATTCGCGCACGGGAGGTACCGCATGCGAAGAATCAACCGGTGGGGTGGTCTCGCAACGGCGGGCGTCGCCCTGACCCTCGCCGCCTGCCAGGCGGGCGACGGGACGACCCACGAGCTCGATACCTCGTTCAGCGTTCCGGTCGAGTACTACACGCTCGACAACGGTCTGCGCGTCGTGCTCTCGCCCGATCACACGGCTCCGATCGTGACGGTGGCCGTGTACTACAATGTCGGGCTCCGTCTCGAGCCGAGGGACCGCACGGGGTTCGCCCACCTGTTCGAGCACCTGATGTTCCAGGGATCGGAGAACCTGGGGAAGTGGGAGTTCGTGCGCCTGGTGCAGGAGAACGGCGGGGTGCTGAACGGCTCCACGAGAATGGACTTCACCAACTACTTCGAGATCGTCCCGTCGCACAAGCTCCAGACGATGCTGTGGGCCGAGGCCGACCGCATGCGGGGCCTGGCGATCACGCAGGAGAACCTCACGAACCAGCAGGGCGTGGTCTCGAACGAGGTGAAGGTGAACGTGCTCAACCAGCCGTACGGCGGCTTCCCGTGGCTCGACATGCCCCAGGTGGCCAACACGAACTGGTACAACGCCCACAACTTCTACGGCGAGCTGTCGGACCTCGAGGCCGCCACCCTGGAAGACGTGCGGGAGTTCTTCCACACTTTCTACGCGCCCAACAACGCCGCCCTGGCCGTGGTCGGCGACTTCGACTCCGCCGAGGCCCGGGGCTGGATCGAAACATACTTCGGACCGATCGCGGCGGGGCCCGAGAAGCCGGCGTTCGACATCAGCGAGCCGCGGCAGGAAGAAGAGAAGCGCGCGAGCCAGGTGGATGCGCTGGCCCCACGCCCGGCGCTCGCCTTCGCCTATCACACTCCGGAGCGCAACTCGCCCGAGTACTGGGCCTTCGGCCTCATCGATCAGATCCTCGTACAGGGCGAAGACTCGTGGCTGTACCAGCGACTCGTACAGGAAGACGGTTTCACCGCGGGAGTCGACGGCGACATCAACCCTCTCGGCAACATGTACAACTACGCGGGTCCCATGCTGTGGACGGTTTCGCTGTATCACGACCCGGACGTGAGCGCGGACGACATCATGGCCGCGGCGGATGACGTCGTGGAGCAGATCCGGACCACGCCGGTGGATGAGGAAACTCTGGCGCGGGCGCGGACCAAGCTGCGTTCCAGCCTCCTCAATTCCATCGAGGGAATGTTCGGGTTCGGGCGGGCCGACCTGCTCGCGTCGTTCGCCCTGTTCGACGACGACCCGTCACGCATCAACCGGATCGAGGACGAGTTCGAGGCCGTGACGCCCGAGCTCATCCTTCAGACGGCCCAGGAGTACTTGCGGCCGACCAACCGGACGATTCTCACGGTCGAGCCCGGAGCTGCCCCAGGTGGTGCGGCGGCCGGCGCCGGCTCGCGATAGGAGGCGGGACGATGAGAGCGACGATGAAGAGCCTCGCCGCCCTGCTGTTGCTGGGCGGACTCTCGCTGGCGACGGGAGCTGGCAGTGCGATCGCGCAGGAGTCGCCACCGGCGGGCGGACAGCCGAAGGACTTCCATCTGGCCGAAGCGACCGAGTTCGAGCTGCCTAACGGGCTCGGCGTGACCATGGTGCCGTACGGCAGGATCCCGAAGACGAGCATCCAGCTGGTGATCCGTACCGGGAACATCGACGAGACCGCCGACGAGGTGTGGCTCGCCGATCTGATGGGAGACCTGATGAAGGAGGGTACGACCACGCGCAGCGCGGAAGAGATAGCGCGCGAGGCGGCCAGCATGGGTGGATCCGTGAACGTGGGGGTCGGGCTCGATCAGTCGAGTGTCTCCGGTCAGGTGCTGGCGGAGTACGGGCCGGCTCTCGTGGCCCTGATCGCCGACCTGACCCTCAACCCGTCTTTCCCCGGGTCCGAGCTGGACCGGCTGCGTGGAGACCGGATTCGACAGCTCAGCATCGCCCGCACACGACCCCAGGATCTGACGCAGGAGAGGTTCCGGGCCGTGATGTACCCCGACCACCCGTACGGACGGCTGTACCCGACCGAGCAGCAGCTCCAGGGCTATACGCTGGAGCAGGTGCGTGGCTTCTACGACACCAACTTCGGAGCCGCGCGATCGCACCTGTACGTCACCGGGATGTTCGACGAGGAGGCGATACGGGCTGCGGTCGAGGCCGCCTTCGGCGGCTGGAAGGAGGGTCCGCCTCCGACGATCGACGTTCCCGATCCGGTGACCGGGCGCGCCGTGCACATCGTGGATCGACCGGGGGCGCCTCAGTCCACGATCATGGTCGGGCTTCCGACGATCGATCCGTCTCACGAGGATTTCGTGGCGCTCAAGGTGACCGACGCCCTGCTGGGCGGCTCGTTCGCGTCCCGGATCACGGTCAACCTCAGGGAAGACAAGGGATACACGTACTCGCCGTTCAGCCAGGTCTCGACCCGGTACCGCGACGCCTACTGGGTCGAGATGGCCGACGTCACCACCGCCGTCACGGGCGCCTCGCTGGACGAGATCTTCTACGAGATCGAGAGGCTGCAGAACGAGCCGCCCTCGGAAGAGGAGCTGCGGAGCATTCAGAACTTCCTGGCCGGGATCTTCGTGCTCCAGAACTCGAGCCGGGGCGGAATCGTCGGGCAGCTGGCGTACATGCGACTTCACGGCCTGCCGAAGGACTACCTGGAGACCTACGTGGATCGGATCTACGCCATAACGCCGGAAGACGTGCAGCGCATCATGAAGGAGTACATTCGGCCGGAAGACATGCTGCTCGTGGTCACCGGTGACCGCGCGCAGGTCGAGCAGCAGCTGGTCGAGTTCGGAACCCCGATCGTGGACTAGGACCGAAGCGACGCGAGGCCACGCCGGCAACGTGGCGTGGCCAGCGTTCGCCGCAGGCCCGATCGGACCCGCGAAGGAGAGCGCACCTGTATCTCAGAGACCGGTATGACGTCGTCATGGGGTGGATGGACGGGTCTCTTCTCGTGGCGATCGCCGTCGCGGGGGTCATCCTCATCCTGCTGGGTCTGAAGCGGGACGATGTGATCCGGCCCATCTTCCTGCTGGTCGGTCTGGCCCTCGTGGTATTCGCGTTCGGCGGGCAGTTTCTGGGCTGGAAATTCTGAGGTCAGCCGGAGTCGGCGCTCCGCTCCTCATTCTTCCGCGTTCGCCACGATCTCCCCGAACGGCATGTCCTCGGCCGCGAGGACGAACGCGGCGGTCGGCATGCCCTCGACCGCATCGCGCATCTTCTCGTAGTAGGTGAGGAATTCCTCGTCCGGCTCTTGCATCCCGAGGAGGATGAGATCCGCATCTCGCGAGGAGTCCTTCATGATCTCGATGAAGGGACGTCCGTCCGAGACCAGTACTTCGGCTCTCGCCCCGCACCGCATGCTCCGCACGATCGCCTCGAGGTTGGGCCTCGCCCCGGCCGCGGCCTCCGGGGTCGGCACGAGCATCTTCACGCATACGTCGGCCGCTCTCCAGTCGACGCTCGTCTGGAGCAGATACGCCAGGGTGAGCATCAGGCCCCCGTTTCGCTTCAGGCCTCCCCACCAAACGTCGATCCGCTCCCGCCCACCGAATCGCAGTTCAGCATTGTAATGGAGGATCACGACGTTGCGGCGGCCCTCGTGAAAGCGGGCGATCATCCGACAGTATGCGTCCCGGTGCTCCGGCACTTCGCTGTCGCCCACCAGGTATGTGTTGGGCGACAGCTCGCCGAGACCGTACGCCTCGACCAGCCGCTCGGCGCCCTCGAACGGGTCGGGGGCACGGATCAGACGGATCAGGGCCTCGATCCCACGGCGACCCAGGTAGTCGTGGATCATCGCCTCCATCGCACGCTGGCGGTCCAGCGTCACGCCGGGATCCGTGATCACGCTGGAGACCGTGACCAGAGCCCTTCGGTGTGACAGCCAGTCGGCAAACCGGATCAGGTACCAGCGCCGCGTCGGGGCGCCGGACAGCACGAGCAGATGCGGGCGCCAGTTCTTGGGGTCCCGGGTCGTGCGCAGGCGCAGCAGACCGGCGCGCGTGACGGCCATCCAGATCCCTCGCCGTACATCGCCCCACGCGGTCTGCAGCTCGCGGCGCTCGAGCCACACGTAGATGCCGAGCACGACGACGATGGCGACCACCGTCGCCGCCGCGTTGACCAGGAACATCACGCCGGCACATCCGACCGCGCCCAACGCCGACAGGAACCACGGGACCCTGAAGCGCGGTCGGAACGACGGACTGCCGAGCAGCCGCTCGAGGCCGGCCGAGATGTTGAGGACGCCGTACGTCGTGAGAAAGAACATCGTGAGGACGGGCGCGATGATGTTCAGGTTCCCGAGAGCGACCGCCCCGAGGGCTATGGCCAGGGTGACGGCAGTGCCCGCTCGCGGTGAGTCGTCGGGCCCGCTCCCGCGGCCCAGCCAACGCAGCGAATTCGGCAAGACCCCATCGCGCGCCAGGGCTTGAAGGACGCGTGGAGCGCCCATGATGCTGCCGACCGCGCTCGACAGTGTGGCGCCCCACACGCCGAGCACGATCGCATCTCCCCACAGGGCCATGCGCCGCATGATCAGCGGCTCCTGGATCAGCTGCGTGTGGTCGGCCCGCAGTGCCAGGAACACCGGCAGGACCATGTAGATCGCATAGCCCACGAGGACGGCAGCGATCGTCCCTTTCGGAATCGACTTGCCGGGTTCCTTGAGGTCGCCCGACATGTTCACTCCCGCCATGATGCCGGTGACCGCCGGGAAGAACACGGCAAACACCACCCAGAAACTCTCGCGCGGCACGTTGGCGAGCGGCGCGCTCACCGTGTCCGGCGGTCCAACGGGGCTTCCGAGGATGAAAGAGACGAGAGAGAGCCCGATCGCGCCCATGATGAAGTCCTGGGCCCGGATGGCGGCCCGTGCGGACTTGAGGGCCAGCAGGGCCACGGCCACGGTGGTGAGAAGCCCCACGATCCGCTCATCCACCTGCGGAAACACGTTCTTCACGGACTCGGCGAAACCGATCGTGTACAGGGCGACGGACAGGGCCTGCGCCAGGAAGAGCGGAATTCCCACGGCGCCGCCGGTTTCGATCCCGAGCGACCGGCTGATCATGTAGTACGCCCCGCCGACCCGGACGCGCTGGTCCGTCGCGATCTCCGAGATCGAGAGCGCGGTGAGGAACGTGATCGAAGTGGAAATCGTGACGATGAGGAGGGCACCGGTGAGGCCGACGTTTCCGACCACCCACCCGAACCTCAGGTACATGATGACGCCGAGGATCGTGAGGATCGAGGGCGTGAAGACTCCGCCGAAGGTCCCCAGCCCAGCACCGCGGGTGGCGAGCACTTCCTGCGCCGGAGGCGGACCTCCGCCGGGCGAAGTCTCGAGGTGGCTGGTGCCGCCGCGCGAGCCGCGCGAAGAGCTAGATGTCATGGCTCAAACAGGCTAACGGCACTTGCACCCCGTGTCGAGGGAGGGGCTCGCGGTTATGTTACGTTCGTGACCCAAGAGAACCTGGGGGGCCCGTCCCTGAGGGGCCGAGTGGGCCTGGTCCTCGGCGGCGTCCTCTTCTTCCTGATCCTGCTGCTGCCCGCGCCGGCGGGGCTCGACGCCACGGCCTGGCGGGTGGCCGCCGTGGGCGCGCTGATGGCCACGTGGTGGGTCAGCGAAGCGATACCGATCCCTGCGACCGCCCTGCTGCCTCTCGTGCTCTTTCCCCTCCTGGGAGTCGCCGACATTCGGGCCGCCGCCGAGCCCTTCGCCAACCCGATCATCTACCTGTTTCTGGGTGGCTTCCTGATCGCCCGCTCCATGCAGGCCACGGGGCTTCCACGTCGCCTGGCGCTGTCCACCATCCGGTTCTTGGGCGCCCGGCCTCGCTCGATCGTGGCCGGAGTGATGGCGAGCTGCGCTTTCCTGAGCATGTGGGTGAGCAATACCGCCACGGCACTGATGATGCTCCCGATCGGCCTGTCGCTGGTTGCCCTGATGCCGGGCGGGGACGACGAAATGCGGCCCGCCTTACCCGGGGAAGAGGGCGACCGGGAAGATGAGCGGCGGCGCTTCGGCACGGCTCTCATGCTGGGCATAGCCTACTCGTGCAGCATCGGAGGCATGGGAACGCTGATCGGCACGCCACCGAACGCCTTTCTCGCCGGCTTCATGCTGGAGAGCTATGGGGTCACGATCGGGTTCGCGCGGTGGATGCTTCTCGGCGTGCCGCTGGTTCTGGTCGGCCTTCCGCTGTGCTATCTGCTCCTGACACGCATCGCATTCCCGATCGGCACCGGCGAGCTTCCCGGAGGAAGAGAGCTCCTCGACCGGGAGGCACGTGCCCTCGGACCGATGTCCAGGGCCGAGAAGCGGGTGGCCGCGGTGTTCGCCTGCACGGCCGTCGCCTGGGTCGCGAGGCCCGTCCTCACCGAGCACATCGCGGGACTGTCGGGACTCTCCGATGCCGGAATCGCGATGACCGCCGCCCTGGTCCTCTTCCTCTCGCCATCAGGAGCGCCGGGCGGGCGGAGACTGCTCGACTGGAAGCTGGCGCGTGACACTCCGTGGGGCGTTCTGATCCTGTTCGGCGGAGGACTCAGCCTGGCCGGGGCCGTAGAGGCGTCGAACCTGGGTGGATGGCTGGGAACCAGCGTCGGCGGCCTCTCGAGCTTGCCCCTCCCGGTCCTCGTCCTCGCCATCGTCACGGCGGTCATCCTCCTGACGGAGCTCACGAGCAACACGGCCACCGCGGCCACGTTCCTTCCGGTGCTCGGGGGCGTGGCGATCGGACTTGGCCGCGACCCGCTACTCCTGGCGGTTCCGGCGGCCCTGGCGGCAAGCGGGGCCTTCATGCTTCCCGTCGCGACACCACCGAACGCGATCGTATACGGAAGCGGGGTCGTCCGCATGACGGACATGGTGCGAGCCGGCGTGTGGCTGGTCGCGCTGTTCGCCTTCCTGGTGACGGCGGCGACCTATCTGCTGCTTCCGCTCGTGTTCGGGGTGCGGTAGGACCCGACGTTCCCTCACCGACCCCCGATCGTGGTCCCGCCACCGCGCCGAGGGTCCGCCGCGACCTCGAACCTCCCGTCGGCGCAGCGCTTCGCCGCGCCGGCGCCACCAAAGTACATGGAGAGACTGTCGAACCGGCGAGCCGGGATCGTCAGATCCTGCAGCGGCAATCCGGGCTCGCAGGCGGCCACTCTTGCGCCGCCGTGGCTCTCCACGTGGAGGCGCGGGTGCCCGATCGCCTCGCCGAGCGACATCCCGAGGTGCAGGTGGTTCACCAGGACCTGGAGGATCGCCGTCGTGATCCGGTCCGCCCCGGGCGATCCTATCGATAGGACGGAGCCGTCCGGGTGGCGGGCCACGGTGGGCGCCATGTTCGAGGGAAGGCGAGTGCCGGGTGACCACTGGTGGTAGCCGCGCCGGTTCAGCTCGTGCTCGCCCAGGCAGTTGTTCATCCACACGCCCGTCCCCGGCGGCATCACGCCCGAACCGTACCCGGCCGACATCGTGACGCTGCACGCGAGTCCGTCCGCGTCCACCGCGGACGTATGGACCGTCGATGGCGCGGTGACCCACCGCTTCAGCTCTCCCACCCTCGCTGCGTCCAGCATGCTCGCCAGGTCTGTCTCGAGGTCGTCGCTCATGTCCAGGTTCTCGATCCGGTAGTCGAGCACGGCCTCCTGGACCCGCGCCAGCCACGCCACTTCGCGAGGCCCCCAGCGGTCGACCGGCTCGTTCTGCATCAGGAGCAGCATGGCCGTGAGGACTGTCCCGCCGATCGCCGGCGGTGGATTCGTCGCCACCTCCCATCCGTGCACCCCCGTGACCAGCGGGCGACGCACGATCGGCCGGTACGTCGCGAGGTCCTCCAGGGTGAGGACACCGCCGTTGGCCTGCATGTCGGCCGCGATCAACCGCGCCGTCTCTCCGACGTACAGCTCGTCGGCCCCATGATCGGCGATGCGGCGCAGCGTGTGCGCCAGCTCCTCGATCCAGACCGTCTCGCCAGGCCGGCGAAGAGTCCCGTCGGCGTGGTGCAGCGCCCGGTAGCTGGGCTCGTTCCACCCGAACACCCTGTCCGCCGCGTGCTCGAGGTACGTGTACGAGGCGACCGACAGCGCAAAGCCGTTCTTCACGTCCTGATATGCCGGTTCGACGACCTCGGCCCACGGAAGACGGCCGTACGTGCTCGACGCGAGCGCGAGTGCCGCCAGTCCTCCCGGCGTTCCCACCGATCCGTGTCCGACGGTGATGTCGACGCCCCCGCCGTAACCGATCCACACGTCCCGTCGACCTCCTCCGAAACGCCCGGGCGGAAGGCCCCGGCCCGGCATCTCGATGTAGCCGTCGATCGTCACAGGCTCACCGGCGGCGGGCCAGATGGTGAGGAATCCACCGGCTCCGAGAGCGCAGATCGCGGGCTCCGTGGTGATCGAGACGAGCGCGGCGGCCACCGCCACGTCGACGGCGTTGCCACCCGAATCGGCGACGATCGCGCCCGCGTCGGCCGCGAGCTTCGTGCTGGAGGCTACGGCGACTCCCTGCATGACCTCCTCGAATGGTGAAGTCCTTGGATGGCGGATGTTACGTCGGGACCTCGTCCCTCGTCCAACGGAAACGGCGGCCCCCGGGAACGCCCGGGAGCCGCCGCATCGGACGGATCAACGGTCTCGAGAAGAACCTATTCCCTGGCGGTCTTCTTGCCCCCCTGTGGACTCCGCAAGGCGCCAGGAGACCTGGAGACGGACGGGGCCGGCGTCGAACGAACGGCTCCGGGGAACCTCGAGGAGGGGAAAGTGGCACCGGCTCCCTGCGGGCTCCGGGAGGACCTTCCTGCGGCCGAGCGCGCGCCCGCGGGACCGAACGAGCCGGCGCCCGGCCGACGGACCGCGGGGTCGACAGCGCGGGTCTCGAGCCATACGCGGCGTCCATCGGCCGTCTGTATCCGCTCCCAGGACCGGCCTCGTTCGACGATCGGGACGCCGTCGTACATCGTCGGTTTCGACTCGGGCGCCGCCCGGAGCACCAGGCGCCGGGAGACCAGCTCACTGGAGCCGTAGCCTTTCCCGAGGGGAGGAACGGCGGCATGCCCGGTGCGCGGCGCTCCCGGTATTCGATCCTCGGAGGCGCGTTCGTCTCCCGCCGGCGGCTGCACCGGAACTGCGGCCTGCTCTCCGTCGAGGGCCGCGAGGCTGGCCTGCTTGGCGGCCTTCACCTCTTCCTGGGAGGCCGGGTGCGGCACGGGTATTCCGTCGGACAGCATGTAGCCCCATGGACCGACGAAGTCGAAGCTGGTGAGGGCGTAACTCGCACAGGAGCGGCCGTTTTGCGTGCTGCGTACGAGGTCCTGCATCTCCGCGCCGAGCAGCGAGTTGTTGAGCAGCGCCCGGCTGCTCCAGGCATAGGGATTGTAGAAGCAGGGTCCGAACTCGGCGCTGAACTGCTTATCGGCCGCCGAATTCGGCGCAGGAGGGAGCGTAAACTGCTGCGCACGGAGATCCGCCCACGGGCCGACGGCGGCGAGCAGGGCGAGCGCAGGCAATGTCGACCGAATCCTCATGATGTTCCCTCCCGGGTACGGTCCAGCGCCTGTACCAGAATATAGACCATTTTCGATCAGGAGGAAGTCAAGCGACCTGTTGGGAGATCGTAACCTGAGTGGATTCAGGCAGTTATGAGGATATCCGGCGCCGGGTCGGCTCGTCCGGCCTGCAGCCGCGCCGGGTGCCAGGCTCTACTCGGCGTCCGGCTGAGAGTCCGCCCAGGAAAGGTAGGCCCGTTCGCAGGTCTCGCAGTCCCGCCCGACCTCGTAACACGGCACGCCGTCCGCCTGCGCTTCCGCGCACAGGGTGCCGGCCCCCTCGCGCACCCGGCGAGCCCGGCGAACCCCCGGATGCCCCTCGCTGCAGGGAACCTCGCTGTACGGATCGTCGCTGTACGGTCGTTTCTTCGGGTCGATCATGGCGCGCTCTCCCTCGAGCGATCGGTCACCACCGCCGGCAAAGCCTGTCCGGCGCATGGTTTCGCGGGCCGAATCCAGAGCCCTCGCACCCCGGCTGCTTGACGCACACTTCTTGCAAATGTCGTGCGTAGAGGTGCGGGGACGCGCCTCGCCCGCGATTGCGCTGGAAACCGGCGCTTCGCGCACCAAACCACGATTCGGAAGGGGATGGCGGGTTCAGGCACGCCCGCGAAGGATGAGCCGTTCCGGCGGCATCGGGACGTTTTGGCCCCAACGTGTCGAGTCAGGCCACCTCGTCACGCCGGGCGGGCTGCCGGCCCCTTCGAGGAGCCGTACATGCGTGAGCTTCGAATACACGGACGCGGGGGACAGGGGTCGGTCATCGCCTCGAAGCTCCTCGCGGTCGCCCTGTTTCGTGAAGGAGAGTGGGTGCAGTCGTTTCCGGCCTTCGGCGTCGAGCGCCGGGGAGCGCCGGTCACCGCCTTTCTCCGCCTGGACGACGACCCGATCCGGCTGCGCTGCGAGATCACGGAGCCCGACGACCTGATCGTCCTCGATCCGACGTTGATCGACGCGATCGACGTTACCGCGGGCCTCAAGCGGGGAGGCACCATCCTGATCAACACGGAGAAGGCGCCGGAGGAGTATCCCGGACTTCTGGAGCGCTTTCGTGTCGCGACGATCGACGCGAGCGGCATCGCGATCCGTCACGGACTCGGAACGAAGACTCAACCCATCGTCAATACGGCCATCGTGGGCGCTTTCGCGGCGGAATTCGGATTGATCAGCCTGGAATCGGTGAAGGCTGCGATCGAGGATGAAGTTCCCGCGAAGCGTGAGGCCAACTACGCCGCTGCGGTCGAAGCCCATGGAGCAGTGCGTTCGGCCGGTCCGCGGGAGGTTTCGCATGTCTGATCACGATGTCACCCGACCGAAGGAGATCGGTCGCAACATTCCGCCGATCGCGATCAGCGAGACGTCGACCCTCGTGAATCCCACCGGGTCGTGGAA
>CANPVW010000149.1 GCA_947581745.1 Candidatus Benthicola azotiphorus | reverse complement strand
GCCGGACTGGCTCTCCTGTATGCGGTGGCCGGGCTGATCGCCGGGCTTTCAGGGCAGCTGTTCGGGACGATCGCCACGAGCGTGTGGGCGCGTCTCCTCACGGCCGTGCTGCTGGCGGTGTTCGGGCTCGCGATGCTCGACGTGATTCGGGTGGCGGCCCCGCGCCGGCTGGCCGCCTGGGCCGCGAGCCTGGAGGGCGGCTCTTACCCGGCGGTGTTCGTTCTCGGCGCCACTTCCGGACTCGTCGCGGCCCCGTGCGGGGCGCCCGCGTTCGCGGCCGTGCTGACCTGGGTTTCGACCACCGGCAGCCCGGGTCTCGGCTTCCTGTACCTGTTCACTTTCTCGCTCGGCATGACGGCCCTTCTGTTCATCGTGGGGATTTCGGCCGGGGCCGTGAACCGACTGCCGAGCGCCGGACCGTGGACGGGTTGGATCAAGAAGACCGCCGGCATCCTGTTGCTCGGGACCTCCGCCTACTACGCGTACCAGGCCTGGCTGGTCTGGTGAGGAGAGCGAGATGACGAGGCTCGGCTCGAGGGTCCTCGCAACCGGCCTGGCGGTGGCGGCCGCCGCGTCGGCAGGCGCCCAACCGGTCTCCGCCCAGGAGACCCGGATCGGGATCGAGGTCGGCCGGACTCCCGCCGGGATCACTCTGGCGGACGTGAGAGGCGGCGAGGTCGATCTGGGAAGGTACTTCGGAAGCGGACCGGTGCTGCTCGAGTTCTGGGCCACGTGGTGCGAGAACTGCGAGGCTCTTTACCCTCGAATGCTCGAGGCACATGAGCGTTACGGCGGCCGGGTGTCGTTCTTCGCGATCGCTGTCGCCGTCGGGCAGTCGGAACGCCGCGTTCGCTCCCACCTCGACGACCACCCGGTTCCCTACCCGACCCTGTGGGACGCACGGGGCGGGGCGGTGCGTGCCTTCGAAACACCCGCCACGTCCTACATCGTGATCCTGGACTCGAGCGGCAGGGTCGCCTACACGGGCCTCGGGCGCGACCAGGACGTCGACGCCGCGATCCGCGGTGTGCTCGAGCGCGAGACGACCGACTAGCGCCCGCTTCCGCTGCCGTCGGGGACGACCTCGGCGATCGCCGCGGCCAGCTCCTCGTAGGCCGTCGGATCGACCTCCCTGAACGGGGCCGCGCGCCAGGCGATGCGGCCTTCCGGGTCCACGACGAACAGGTTCCGGCTGCGCGCGGCGCCGTAGCTCTTCGCCACCGCGGCGTCAGGGTCGCTGGCGAACAGAAACGGGAATTCTCCGTCGCGGGCCCAGGCGGCCTGGGCTTCGGCCGGGTCGGAGTCTACGGCGATCAGGACGACGTCCCGCCCACCCCGAAACAGACTTGCGTACTGATCACGGTACGCTTCCATCTGAATCGTTCACCCGGGGGTCCGGACCCTGTAGAAGAAGGCGACGACGACCGTCTTGCCCCTGAAGTCGCTCAGGCGCACCGGGTCTCGGAGCACTCCGAAGCGGGTGGCGGCCTGGAGCTCGAAGTCCGGCGCCTCCACGCCTACCGCGAGTGGCCCGTCCTCCTGCGCGAGGAGCGCGGCAGGTGCGGCGATGCAGACGAACCCGATCAGTCCCAGCAGTCGGGCGAGAATCCGACCTCCTCCGTTCCGTGAAATGACGTCGACAATCGAATCTAGGTCGCTGGGCCGGCCGTGCACAGTCACCGTTCGTTCGCCTCCGCCTGCCGCGGCCTGAAACCGACGGCCGCCGACCGACGTAAGGGCAACGCGTACCGGCGGCGCGGCCGCTCAACCCTTTGGGGTCGAGGGGCGTCTAATGCTCGAGTGGGCCGAAGTGCCGCGCGGCGGAGATCTCGACGCCGCATGGAGATGACGACGAACACGGGGGCGGAAGATGGAGAACGGCACCGCGTTGATCCGGCTGCAAGGCGTGCAGAAGGTCTTCTTCACCGATGAGATGGAGACGCACGCCCTGGCGGACATCCACCTGGAGATCCGGGACGGGGAGTTCGCGGAGGTGATGGGGCCCTCGGGGTGCGGGAAGTCCACCCTGCTGTCGCTCGTCGGCCTGCTGGACACGCCCACCGAAGGCGACTACTGGCTGGACGGGGAGCCGGTGGCCAGGCTCACGGCCTCCGAGAGGGCCCGGGTCCGGAACCGGCACATCGGGTTCATCTTCCAGGCCTTCAACCTGATCGGCGATCTCACGGTGTACGAGAACGTGGAGCTCCCGCTCACGTACCGCGGCATGGCCGCCGCCGAGCGCAAGGAACGGGTGCACCGCGCGCTGGAGCGCGTCGGGATGAGCCATCGCATGGATCACTATCCGTCGCAGCTCTCGGGCGGACAGCAGCAGAGGGTGGCCGCCGCCCGCGCCGTGGTCGGCGATCCGCTGATCCTGCTGGCCGACGAGCCGACCGGAAACCTCGACTCCACGAACGGCGAAGCCGTCATGGACCTCCTCAAGGAGCTCCACGGCGAGGGTTCCACCATCCTCATGGTCACCCACGACCCCCGGTACTCCGCCTACGCCGAGCGCACCATCCATCTGTTCGACGGACGCATCGTCGAGGAGCACTCGTCCGAGGCCGGAATCGGCTGATCGTGGGAACGCGCAAGGCGAACCTGCTCGTCGCCGACGATCAGGCCGACGTTCTGGCAGCCCTGAGGCTGCTGCTGAAGGCGGAAGGCTTCGAGATAGCGACCGCGGCCTCGCCCGCGGAGGTGCTCGAGCTCCTGGAGCTGGATGAGTTCGACTGCCTCCTGCTGGACCTGAACTACACGCGCGATACCACGTCCGGACAGGAAGGCCTGGATCTGCTGCCACGGATCCAGGCGCTGGACAGCACGCTTCCGATCATCGTGATGACCGCGTGGGGCAGCATCGAGAGCGCGGTGGAGGCTATGCGCCGCGGCGCCCGCGACTACATCGAGAAGCCGTGGGACAACGACCGCCTGCTGGCGACGATCTCCTCGCAGCTGCAGCTCGTGAAGGCCGTGCGTCGGGCGCAGTTCCTCGAAGCCGAGAACGAGATGCTGCGGGACGCGGACGTTCCCGAGATGATCGCCGATTCACGCGCCATGCAACCGGTTCTCCGATTGATCGAACGCGTGGGACCGTCGGACGCCAACGTGCTGATCACGGGCGAGCCGGGAACCGGCAAGGAAGTGGTGGCCCGCTGGCTGCACTACCGGTCGGACCGCTCGGATCGTCCGCTCGTGACGGTGAACACGGGAGGGCTGTCGGAGGGCGTGTTCGAGAGCGAGATGTTCGGACACGTGCGCGGCGCGTTCACCGACGCGAAGGCGGACCGGGTCGGATACTTCGAGCTGGCGGGGCACGGGACATTGTTCCTGGACGAGATCGGCAACCTCCCGCTGACGCAGCAGGCGAAGCTCCTCCGGGTGCTCGAGTCGGGCGAATTCCAGCGCGTGGGCACATCCAAGGCCCGGAAGGTGGACGTCCGGATACTCACGGCGACGAACTCGAATCTCGAGCGGTCGGTCGCAGAAGGGACCTTTCGCGAGGACCTGTACTATCGCTTCAACACGGTCGAGATCCGACTTCCGCCCCTGAGAGAGAGGCGGGAGGATATCCCTCTTCTCGCCGCGCATTTCCTGCGCAGCAGCGGCAGCAAGTACGGTCGATCGGACATGACGTTCTCCGCGTCGGCCATGGACGCTCTCCTTCGGCACCCATGGCCGGGCAACGTGCGTGAGCTCAGACATTCGGTGGAGCGGGCGGTTCTGATGACCGAGAATCACACCGTGGATCTCGAACATCTGGGCCTGAGGCCGGCCTCTGAGGGCTCGCTCCGTCTAGAGGCGGTTCCACTTGACGAAGCGGAGCGAATCCTGATCCGGAAAGCCCTGTCGAGGAACCGCGGGAACGTGAGTCGGGCGGCCGACGACCTGGGGCTGAGCCGCAGCGCTCTCTATCGGCGCCTCAAGCGGCACGGCCTGCACGCCTGATCCCAACGCGGGGAGGCCGCGGATGATAGCCCCCGGCATCAGACGCAAGCTTCGACGACGGCTCACCTACCAGCGCGCCATCCCCTTCCTGGCGGTGCTGTCGGGTCTTCCGGCAGTCGTCGTCGCCCTCGTTCTGGTCTGGAGCGGGGATCACGCGAGCCGGACCCAGTGGACGGTCAGCGTGTTCGTGCTCGGCGCGTGGATCGGTATCCTGGTCGCGATGCGCGATCGGCTCGTTCGTCCGCTGCACGCCGTATCGAACATGCTGGAGGCTCTGCGCGAGGGGGACTACTCGCTCCGCACCAGGGCGCCGGCGAAGGACGACGCCCTGGGCCTGATCCTGCACGAGGTCAACCAGCTCGCCAGCTCGTTTCACGACCAGCGGCTCGACGCCCTGGAGGCCTCGAACCTCCTCACTCGCGTCATGACCGTGATCGACGTGGCCCTGTTCGCGTTCGACGACGCGGATTGCCTCCGCCTCATCAACCGCGCCGGTGAAGACCTCCTCGGACGGAAGGAAGACGGGGTGCTGGGTCTGACCGCCGCCGAGCTCGGACTCGGCGAGTGCCTGGAGGGAGAAACTCCGCGCGTGATGGATGTTTCAGTCGCGGAGGGCCTGGGACGGTGGGAGCTGCGACGCCGGAGCTTCCGCTGGGAGGGACGACCGCACCGGCTGGTGGTTCTCGCCGACCTGAGCCAGGTGCTGCGGGAAGAGGAACGCGTGGCCTGGCAGAGACTGATCCGCGTGCTCAGCCACGAGATCAACAACTCCCTGACCCCGATCAAGTCGATCGCGACCAGTCTCGGTGCAATGCTCGAGCGGCGCCACGACCCGCCCGACGAGGCCACAGACCTGAGGGAGGGACTGCGCGTGATCGCCGG
>CANPVW010000148.1 GCA_947581745.1 Candidatus Benthicola azotiphorus | reverse complement strand
GTGCCTGAGGAATCGCTGGCCGAGTACGTTGGAGCGTTTCCGGAGACGCCGTACGGGGGAGAGCGGGGCTACCTGCCGCACAGGGCGCCGCGTGCCGCGTACGCGGCGATGATCAGCAGGATGGATAGGGGAATCGGCCGCATCCTCCGGACCCTGGACGAAGCCGGGATCTCCGGGCGCACCATCGTGTTGTTCACGAGCGACAACGGACCGACGTTCAACGGCGGCACGGATTCGGAGTTCTTCGAGAGCACCGGCGGCCTGCGCGGGCTGAAGACGATGCTGTATGAGGGCGGGATCCGGGTGCCTCTCATCGTCCGGTGGCCCGGGCACGTGACGCCGGGCTCCGTCTCGAACTACGTGTCGGCCTTCTGGGACTATTTTCCCACGTTGGCCGAGGTCGCCGGAGAACCGGACCCATCCGGGACCGACGGCGTGTCTTTCGTGCGAGTGCTGGTGGGAGACACGGCCCCGCGCTCCGCGCGTGATCCTCTGTACTGGGAGTACCAGGGAGGCCAGGCGCTCCTGTCGGGCCGCTGGAAAGCGGTGCGGCCCGCGCCGGGTGCGTCCATCGAGCTGTACGACCTCGCGTCCGATCCGATCGAAGCGGTCGACGTGGCAGCCAGTCACCCGGACGAGGTGCAGAGACTGGCGGCGCAGCTCGATTCAGCAAGGACGCCGTCCGGGTTCTTTCCTCTGGACCGGGCGGCGGCCGCCCGCCTGGGTAGCGTGCGGCGAGCCTGCGGACTGATCGCGGCTGCGGTCCGAGAGGCCACGTTCAAAGTCCCGGAGACGGAAGCCGATCCGGGCGGGCCCGGTGCTCCGGCGCCCCGGTGTGCCGTCATGCTGCGGATTGACTCGGCCGGGCCGCCTCCCGGCACGGAGGCCTCGCAGGCAGTCCGCGGCGCGTTCGCGGACGCCGGCTGGACCGAGGATCCCGGCTCGGCGGCGGACGGGGCCGGCACCACGGCATTCGCCTACCTCAAGGACCGGGTGCGCTGCGATGTCTCGGCCGGTCGGCCGGCCAGCCTGGAGAACGGAGAGATCGTCGAGGCCGGTTACTCGTACCTGGAGGCCGGCTGCCGTGTGGTGGATCCTCAAGGGTGGAGCAGATGAGAATACTGAGAGCCGTTCTGGTCGTTCTGGCCTGCGTCCTCCTGGCGGCCCACGTCGGCCGGACGGGTCACGTACTCATCGCGGGCATGATCCTCGCCGTTCCACTGCTCCTGTTGACGGGGGAGGAGTGGGCCGCGTGGACCGTCCGGGTCGCTCTCTGGTTCGGTGCGCTGGAGTGGCTGCGCACTCTGCTCCGACTGGCGCGGGAGCGGCAGCTGGCGGGTGAACCCTGGACGCGCCTGGCGGTGATCCTCGGGGCGGTGGCGCTCGTGACGGTGCTGGCAGCGATCGCCGTGCGCATTCCGGTGCCCGGGGCAGACGAAGGTCCCGGGTCCACGGAGGCCTGATCCGCCGCCCGGCCTCAGGTACAGGCCGGGCGGGTCGGGGCCGCTGCCTCAGACAGCCCGAACGAGCGCCTCGAGTCCAGGCTCGACCAGCCAGCCGAGGTGCGCGCGCAGCACGTGGCGTCCCCGGTCCTCCAGGGTCGCGACGTCTCCCAGGGCCTGTGCCCTCTGGAGCGTGCCCAGACTGAAATCGCTGCCCGGTACGGAAAGGTCCTCTACCGGATCGGCGCTCAGCACGAGGAACAGGCCGCCTTGCGGCCCACCCTTGTGCAGCTGACCGGTCGAGTGGAGATAGCGGGGGCCATAGCCGAGCGTCGTCGCGAGACCCGAGCGGGCCCGCAGGCGGTCGCGCAAAGCGGCCAGCGCGGCCTCCCGTTTCGGAGTTGCCTCGAAGTAGGCGAGGACCGCCACGTATCCGCCCTCGCTCGCCTGGTCAAGCCACCCGTTCAGCGTTCCGGCCACGGAAGTGCCATCTGCGCCGGACGCGCCCGCGTCGCCGAACAGATCCAGGCCGCCATCGCTCGCCCGCGGCGTCTGCACCGGGAATTCACCTTCGGAGGCCCGGCGTTCCAGCAGGTCTGCCGTCGCTCGCTTGGCGGCCGACACGTCGGGTTCATCGAACGGGTTCACGCCGAGGATCGCGCCGGCCGTTGCCGTGGCGACCTCCCACCTCAGGAACTCTCCGCCGAGGGCTTCGGGTTCCGGCAATCGCAGCCGATAGACGGGGTGACCGGCAGCCGCGAACTCGTCCAGCCGTGCGGAAGCCGGGTCGTCGTCGCCCTCCAGCGTGTAGTGGACGAACACGCGATCGCCCGGGCAGGCCTCCACTGCCGGAATCGGTTCCCCCGTGACGGGGAGGATGCCCGTTCCGTTCTTCCCCGTGCTCTCGGCGATGAGCTGCTCGATCCAGAGCGGGAACGACTCGACTCCCGGGGAGGTCGTCAGCGTGAGCTTGTTTCGACCGTCCCTCGCGTGCAGGGCAAGCGCGCACCCGAGGCGGACCGCCGGGTTGGCCGCTTCCGACAGAGCGGGTGAGCACTCGTATTGGACCTGCCCCGCCCATTCCACCACACGCCCGACGTCCACGCCCAGCAGCGCCATCGGCAGAAGCCCGAACACCGTGAGGGCCGAGTAGCGACCACCCACATCCGGCGGCGCCTCGAACGTGCGCCGAAACCCATGGCGGGATGCCTCTTCCAGGAGCGGCGAACCCGGATCGGTGATAGCGATGAACCGCTGGCCGGGGACCGGTAGCCCTTCGCGCTCCACCCGATCGCGGAAGAAGCGGTACAGGCTCAGGGTCTCTATCGTGCCGCCCGACTTGCTGGCTACGATGAAGAGGGTACGGGCCAGATCGAGAGATTCGTCCACCCGCGCGACCGCGCTCGGATCCACGTTGTCGAGTACCGTGAGTCGCGGAAAACCCTCTCCTCCGGCGAAGGTCCGCGCGGCGACCAGCGGGCACAAGCTGCTTCCGCCCATTCCCAGCAGGACGACGTCCCGGATTCCCTCCGCACGGATCTCGGCCGCGAACTCTGTCAGCGCGGGAAGCAGTTCCGCGGCAGCGGAAGCGCCACGGGTCCAGCCCAGCCGGTTCGCGATCGCGGCCCGGGTCGGCTCATCCTCCGCCCACAGGGACGGATCGCGTCCCGCGAGACGGACGGCGAACCGCTTCTCCCGCAGCGCTGAAAGGGAAGGCCCGAGGGCGCGTGGCGCCTCGGCCGGCTCCCGGCATTCCGTCCGCTGACCAGCCCGCAATTCCGATCGCTTCTCGGCCAGGCCTGCGAGGAGCGCGTCGAACGGGTCGACGAACTTCTGGGCGCCCTCAGCCAGCAGCTGTTCGTTCACCGCGTTCATGTCGATCCCCACTCCGGCCAGGGCCGCGAACACCCGCTCGCTGTCCTCCACTCCTTCCTCGACCGCATCGGGAGTGATGCGCCCGGCGGTGGAAAAGGCCTCGATCGTGACCTCGGGCATGGTGTTCACCGTATCGCGGCCGATCAACGGCTCCACGTATCGGATCGGGTCGTACAGTGGGTTCTTCGTGCTCGTGCTCGCCCACAGCAGGCGCTGCGGCCGCGCGCCGGCGTTCGCGAGGTCGGTCCACTCAGGTCCCGCCAGCAGGTCGAGGTAGCTGCGATACGCGAGCTTCGCGCTCGCCACTGCGGCCTTACCGAACAGGTCCTGCGCCGCCGGCGACGGAGCGGGCTCGCGCACGTGATGCGACAGGAGGGCATCCACGAGCACATCGATCCGGCTCAGGAAGAAGCTCGCGACCGAAGCCACGGACTCGAGGTCGCTTCCTTCGGCGGCCCTCCGCTGCAACGCCCGGACGTAGGCCCGAGCCACTTGCTCGTACGCACCCACCGCGAAGAGCAGCGTGATGTTGACGTTGATGCCTTCGTAGAGCAGTTGTTCGATCGCCGGCACGCCGGCTGACGTGCCGGGGATCTTGATCATGAGGTTCGGCCGAGCCACGGCGTCCCACAGATGACGCGCCTCCTCGAGCGAGCCCTCGGTATCGTGCACCAGGTGGGGAGACACCTCGAGGCTGACGTAGCCGTCGACGCCAGCCGAGCTGTCGTACACCGGTTTCAGAACGTCGCACGCCTCGCGGATGTCGGTCACCACGAGAGACTCGTAGATCCCCTCCACGGACGTTCCGGCGGCCGCGAGATCCCGGATCTGCTCGTCGTAGTCCGATCCGGACGAGATCGCCTTGTGGAAGATCGCGGGGTTGGATGTCACGCCCCGGAGG
>CANPVW010000147.1 GCA_947581745.1 Candidatus Benthicola azotiphorus | reverse complement strand
CCGTGCGCACTCTGATTCCCTCGCCGGAGTCGCTGCGAGACCTCATGGAGGTGCACCGGCCACTGTATCGGCGCCTCGTGGACCGGTTCTCCGATCCGACCCGTCACCGCCTGGAGCGTGCCGCGCTCATCCTGGCTTCGGCCGCGCTGTTCGCGGTCGGCGTGATCCGACTCGGGCGCAGCGGGATCCTCGCCAATCCGGCGCCCCTGAGCGGGCCGTTGCTGGGCGTGGCCCTGGTGGTGGTCGTCGTGTCGGTGTGGAAGACGTTCAGCCTCGCGGTGAGGCGAGAGCACGACCTCGCGAAGCTGCGATCCGGGACCTGGATCCTGCCGGGCGCGGCCTTCGTGGCGGCCGTCCTCGCCCTCGGCGGTTCGGTGCTGGACCTGTACGGGGTGTCGGGAAGCCTCGAGGCAGACCTGACGCGTCAGACCACCGTGCTGCTGGCGTGGCTGCGGCGCGACATGGGACTACTCTCCCTCGGCCTCCTCACGAGCGGGATCGGGCTCGGCATGTGGCTGGTCATCGCCTCGGGAATCGCCCGGGTGGAGCAGACGGAAGCGGAGATCGTGTCCGGATTCGAGCACGGCACGGTTCGAGTACAAACCGAAAGGAGCTGACCGATGCTGGATTTCTTCAAGCAGGGCGGATTCTTCATGTGGCCGATCCTGGCCATCGCGATCGTGATCGTCTGGCTGGCGGTCCGTTCCTGGTCCCGCACCCGGAGCCTGGAGAGCCCCGATGCCGTGGTCGAGACCGGCGTCGACGCGGTTCTGTTCTGGGGCGTGTGGGTGCTCGTGGTCGGACTTCTGGGGACGTTTACCGGGATCTACCAGGCCGCCGGGGCGATCGAACGGGCTCCCGGCATCAGCCCTGCCATGATCTGGGGCGGGGTGCGGGTCGCTCTTACGACGACGCTGTCGGGCTTTCTCGTATTCAGCGTGGCCGCGCTGCTGTGGATGGGCCTCCGATTCATGTACCGCAGGCGCCTGGCGGCCCTCGCCTGACCGTCGGGGAAGCTCCGCCCCGCCTTCCCGGCGGGGTCAGGCGCCTTCCTCCTCGTACTTCTGCTTCAGGCGCTCCACCACGCCCGGATCGGCGAGCGTGGTGGTGTCGCCGAGGGCCCGGCCTTCCGCGATGTCCCGCAGCAGCCTGCGCATGATCTTCCCGCTTCTCGTCTTCGGGAGGTCCGCCGTGAAGATGAGGTCGGCCGGCCTCGCGATAGCACCGATCTCGTCCACGACGTGCTGCTTGAGGGCATCACGAAGCTCGGGTCCGGGCTCGTGCCCATCGCGCAGGGACACGAAAGCGGCCACGGCCTGCCCCTTCAGCTCGTCGGCCCGTCCGACCACCGCCGCTTCGGCCACCGCCGGGTGATCGACGAGCGCCGACTCGACCTCCATCGTGCCGATCCGGTGGCCGGCCACGTTCAGCACGTCGTCCACCCGGCCCATGATCCAGAAGTAGCCGTCCCCGTCCTGCCGCGCTCCGTCGCCCGGGAAGTAGATCCCGTCGAATTTCGACCAGTAGGTCTCGCGGTACCGTTCCTCGTCGCCGTAGATGCCGCGGAGCATGGACGGCCACGGCTCCCGGATCACGAGGTAGCCGCTCTCGGCCGGCTCCCCTTCCTGGTCGACCACGGTCGCCTCGATCCCGGGGAACGCTAGGGTGGCGGAGCCCGGCTTCGTCGGCACGACCCCCGGAAGCGGGGTGATCATGATCGCCCCCGTCTCCGTCTGCCACCACGTGTCGACGATCGGGCAGCGCCCGCGGCCCAGGTGCTCGTGATACCACGACCAGGCCTCCGGATTGATCGGCTCTCCCACCGTTCCCAGCAGGCGGAGCTTCGAGAGATCGTAGCGGTCGGGCCACTCCGCTCCCCACTTCATGAACGCGCGGATCGCCGTAGGCGCCGTGTAGAACACCGAGACGGCGTACTTCTCGCACAATTCCCAGAAGCGACCGCGGTCGGGCCAGTCGGGCGCCCCCTCGTACATCACCTGCGTGGCGCCGGCGGCCAGCGGACCGTAGACGATGTAGGAGTGTCCCGTCACCCATCCGACGTCGGCCGTGCACCAGAAGGTGTCTTCGTCCTTCAGGTCGAACACCCACCGGGTGGTCGCGAGCACCTGCGTGAGGTAGCCGCCCGTCGTGTGGACGATGCCCTTGGGCTTCCCCGTGGTGCCTGAGGTGTAGAGGATGTAGAGGAGGTCCTCGGAGTCCATCTCCTCGGCCGGGCAGTGCGCGGACGCTTCCTGGATGAGACGATGGTACCACCGGTCGCGCCCCTCCACGAAGTGGACGAACGCCTCGTCGCCCTCGCTGCCGGGGCGCCGCCGCACGATGACCACGTGCTCCACAAAGCCCAGGCCCTGGATCGCCTCGTCCGCCGTGCGCTTCAGCGGGATGACCTGACCCCGCCGGTAGCCGCCGTCCGCCGTGATGAGGACCTTGGCGCGCGCGTCCTCGATCCGGTCTCGCAGCGACTTCGCCGAGAATCCGCCGAACACCACGGAGTGAGGTGCGCCGATGCGGGCGCACGCAAGCATCGCGATCGCGGCCTCGGGGATCATCGGAAGGTAGATCGCCACCCGGTCGCCCTTCTCCACGCCGAGACCCTTGAGGGCGTTCGCGAACTGGCAGACTTCGCGGTGCAGCTGCCGATAGGTGTAGATTCGACGGTCCCCGGGCTCTCCCTCCCAGATCAGCGCCGCCTTGTTCGCCCGCCAGGTGTCCAGGTGCCGGTCGAGGCAGTTGTGGGCGACGTTGAGCTTGCCGCCCACGAACCAGCGAGCGAAGGGCGGCTCCCACTCGAGGACCGTGTCCCACTTCCGAAACCAGTCGAGCTCCTCCGCCCACGAGGCCCAGAACGCCTCGCGGTCACCGGCGGCTTCCCGATACGGCGCGCCGTCGCTTACGATCGCGGCCTCGCGAAACGACTCGGGGGGGTCGAAGCGGCGATCCTCCTGCAGGAGGACGTCGATCTCGCGGCGGCGTGAGTCGGGCATGGCGCTCTCCAGGTCAGGGGACGATCGGGCTTTCCAGAGTAGAAAGGACTCTCGCGAATGGGCAAGCGCGGGGGAGAGGGCAGGGAGGAGCCGTCCTCAGGATCCGGCCCTGTACACCTCGTACTCCGCCCGGACCTCCGCCACCTTCGTGTCGAGCGCCGGCTCCGGGTTGGACCTCAGGGCCAGATACTGCTGGTAGACGCTGAGGGCCTCGTCCCGCAGCCCCAGCTCGGCGGCCATTCGCGCCCGTCCGAGCCGCCGCGCCGGGAGCAGGTGCGACGGTTCCTCTCCCCAGATGACCCACTCGCGGCGGTAGCGGTTCAGTGCGGCCTCGGTGTCTCCGATCTGCGCGTAGAGGTCGGCTATCACCAGAAGGTAGGCCGCCTGGTGACGGATTGGCGCCCCTTTCACGAAAGCGGAGTCCGCGGCTGCGACTCGCGCGGCGGCATCCGGAGCGTCCAGCTGAACGGCGAGCGCCGCCTCGAGTAACCCCGCGTGAAGACCGACGAATCTCGGTGCCAGCTCGGCGGGGCGCCGGATGAGGCGGATCGCGCTTCGCACCCCCGTCGTGTCCCCGTGGCTCAGTTTCCAGAGCGAGACCCACGTAAGCTTGCGCAGGCCCGCGAAGGCGGACCCCCTGACCGCCCGGTCGTCACTCTCGAAGTCCTCCGGGTCGAGGTCATTCAGCTCTGCCGCGAGCGAGTCGGCGACGCGGCCCGCCATCGCGGCGTCGCCGTCCGCGAACAACGCCTGCTCGATCCACATTTCGGGTTCCTGACAGGCTCCGCGCCAGCACTCATCCCGGTCCACGGACGCGTTACGGAGGAGCGGCGTGGCCTGCTCCGGCCGACCCCGATTCACCTCGTAGTTGCCCACGACGTACGCGCTGTTTCCGTCGCCCTCGGCCGCGCGGGCCGCGAGGATCGCGGCCACGCGGTCGGCCTCATCCATGCCCGCGCCCGCGGCCTGCAGGAAGATGAGGACGTGGATCGGCAGCTCGTACCTCTCGTCCAGAAGCTTCCAGTCCTCGTCGTTGATCGGCCGGCCGGGATACATCATGGACAGGGAGATGCGCTCGGTCTGCCCCTGATAGGCGAGCGGGAGCCTGGAGAACGCCGCCGTATCCCCGTTGATGGCATAGTACTCACCCAGGTGGCTGAACGGCTCCGCGTTGCCCAGGGTGTCCAGCTGGGCTGCCTGCAGGAGGGCGGCCACGGCCTTGCCGCGTCCGTCGTTCACGTAGACGCCGCCCTCGTGCCACAGGTAGTCCCCATAGCGGATCCAGGCGATCCAGCTGTCCGGGTACTTCTGGACGGCCCGCTGGTACGCTTCGAAGTTGGCGTACTCGCCCCCCTCCCGGGACTCCGGGTAGCCATTTCGCTGGCTCTCGGCGACGAACACCGCCGAATCCGCGGCCGGAAGGCGATCGCGATGCTCCCAGGCGAGCCGTCGGCCGCGCAGATAGGCGGGCGAGTCCGTGTCTCCGGAGAACCACGAATCCGAGAGCATGAGCCCCCAGGCGGCCAGAGCGAAGGTGGAATCCCGGTCGAGAGCGCCCGAATAGCGCTCCACCGCTGCGCCCCACTCTCCCCTTCGGAAGGCCTGGGTCGCGGCCAGCCACTCCTGGACGGACTCGGTCGAGGAGCTCACGAGTCCAGGGAGCCGCTCGATCTCTCCCGCCGAGGCGGCCAGCAGCTGCACACCCAGGGATTCGGCAACCGCGATCGCCTCGGAGGCGGGAAGCACGACGGGGCGCGACTGGAGCACCATTTCACGCCCTCGCATGAGAGATGCCTGCGCCCGCACCTGGCCGTTCGGCTGCGAGATGAGCTGTCCCGTGATCACGTGCGTCGCGCCCACGGCGCCGGCCACCGAGACGTATCGGGCGATCGGATCCGTGGAAGCTCCCACCGCCTGCTCCCACGCCCGTGTCACCACACGGCGGTCGATCGCCTGCGCCCCGCCCGTTTCCCCCGTCAGGGCTGCGGAGAGGAACTCCGGGATGGCTCGAGTCAGATACTCCAGCTCCGGCGCCAGCGCGACGCCGTCGAAGTCGACGATCGCGACCCGCTCGACACCCGGAGTGGAACGGATGAGGCGGCCCAGGTCGAAGGTGGTCCACGCCAGGATCGCCGCGGTTCCGACGGCCACCAGTGTCACGGTCCACGCGAGCCACGCGGGTATCCTCTTCATCGTCGGCAGCTCGGCCACGCGCTTCGCCACCGGCCGCTCGCCGGACACGGCTTCGACGAACTGTTCGACGGTCTCGAAGCGGTCGACCGGCAACTTGGCCAGGCCCTGCTCGATCGCGGCCTCGAGCTCGGGCGGCACGACGCTGCGGACCGTTCTGAGGCTCGGAACCGGGTCCAGGCTGTGCCGCGCGAGCACCGCCGCTGAGGTCGGGCCGGTGAACGGCGGCTCGCCGGCCAGCGACTCGTACAGCACGCAGGCCAGGGCGTACTCGTCGCTTCGGCCGTCCACCGCCTCGCCCGCGGCCTGCTCCGGGCTCATGTACTGCGGCGTGCCGGTGGCGAACCCCGTCTTCGTGAGCTTGTCCCCGCCGGCGTCGGTCAGCGCCTTCGCCACCCCGAAGTCCATCACCACCGCGTGACCGCCGGAGAGCAGAATGTTCTCCGGCTTGACGTCGCGGTGAACGATCCCACGCTCGTGCGCGTAGCTCAGGGCACTTCCGACCTCGCGGGCGAGCTGTTGGGCGGCCCCGACGGTGAGCGGTCCCTCCCGGTCGAGCCTCTCCCTCAGCGACTCGCCTTCGACGTAGGGCATCACGTAGAACAGTTGACCCGCCGCCTCTCCAGAGTCGTAGAGCGGCAGGATGTGAGGGTGGGTGAGTCCCGCGGCGATCCGTATCTCGCGCAGGAAGCGCTCGTGCCCGACCGCGGGGGCGATCTCGGGGTGGACGACCTTGACCGCCACTTGGCGGTCGTGCCTGGCATCACGCGCCAGGTACACGGTCGCCATGCCGCCCGATCCGATCTCGCGCTCGATCGTGTAGCGGTCGTCCAGAGCCGACTTCAACTGTTCGTGTGTCTCGGACATGGTCTCAGCTGGCCTCTGCAAGGGCGGACTATACCTGACAAAATAGCCAAATCACGCCGCCATCATGTAGCACGGGCTTCGCCCGGGTGTGCGCCCGGCCTTCCGTCTGGCGATCGATCGACCCCCCTCCATGCCGCCGGCGCCGGGGGAAGCTCGACGGGGTGACCCTGTTTCGGGTCGATGCGTCCCGTCACGGTCCACGAACCTGCCCCGGTGCGAGCTCGTAAATTGCATTGTATCATTCGCTTGTCGTGGCTCTGTCCACGTATCCAGAAGTGGAATGCGCCTTGCGACGCCTCCGTTGGTTCGGACCGAAGTCGATGTGGACCTTTGATGGGGGATCTCGAGCGATGCGAAGATACCCGGCCACGATCCTGACTCTCGCGGGGGTGCTGCTCGCGGGAGCGTGCGGCGACCAAACCTCAGACACCGCCATGAGCACCGACACAGACAACGTTCTCCTCGCCGAATGGACCGGCCCGTACGGCGGGGTTCCGGCCTTCGACAAGATGGATCTGGCCGACCTCAAGCCAGCCCTCGAGAAGGGCATGCAGCTCGAGCTCGCCGAGGTCGACGCGATCGCGACCAATCCCGAGCCTCCGACGTTCGAGAACACGATCGTAGCGCTCGAGGGCGTCGGAAAGGACCTCGACCGGGTGTTCACATACGATGGAATCTGGAGCTCGAACATGTCCACTCCCGAGTTCCGGGCGATCGACATGGAGATGGCGCCGCGGCTGGCCGAGCACCGATCGAAGATCACACAGAACTCGGAGTTGTTCGATCGGATCCGGGCCGTCTACGAGAGCGATGAAGTCGAGTCGCTTCGTCCCGATCAGCGGCGCCTCGTGGAGCTGGTCTACGACCGGTACGCTCGGAACGGGGCGACGCTGGAAGGAGCGGCGAAGGACCGCTACGCGGCCATCAACCAGCGCCTGGCGGAGCTGTACACCGATTTCGGCAACAACTTGCTGGCCGACGAGGAGGGATACGTCACGTATCTGAGCGAAGACCAGCTGAGCGGGCTCCCGGAGGGGTTCGTCGCGGCAGCGGCAGCCGCCGCGGCCGACCGGGGCCACGAGGGCGAGTACGCGGTCACGAACACCCGATCGTCCATGGACCCGTTCCTCACCTTCTCCGATGAGCGCGATCTGCGCGAGCGGGTCTGGCGCACGTACTACAACCGCGGGGACAACGGCGACGAGCACGACAACAACGCGATCATCGCCGAGATCCTCGCGCTGCGAAACGAACGCGTCCACTTGCTGGGCTACGAGAACTACGCCGCGTGGCGCCTCGAGAACAAGATGGCGAAGGAGCCGGCCCAGGCCTTCGAGCTGATGGAGCAGATCTGGCCGGCGGCGCTCGCCCGGGTCGAGCAGGAAGTCGCCGACATGCAGGCGATCGCCGACGCGGAGGGCGCGGGAATCACCATCGAGCCGTGGGACTACCGCTACTACGCCGAGAAGGTCAGGCAGGCGAAGTACGACCTCGATTCGGACGAGCTGAAGCAGTACCTGCAGCTCGATCGGCTGGTCGACGCGATGCATTTCGTGGCGGGAGAGCTGTTCCAGTTCGACTTCACGCCTGTGCCCGAAGGCTCGGTGCCGGTGTGGCACCCGGACGTGAAGGTGTGGGAGGTCACGAATCGGAACACCGGCGAGCACGTGGGGCTGTGGTACCTGGATCCGTTCGCCCGTCCCGGCAAGCGGTCCGGCGCCTGGGCCACGACGTACCGGAGCCACGAGACGTACGATGGGCTGAAGACGACGCTCGGCTCCAACAACTCCAACTTCATCAAAGGAGCGCCGGGCGAGCCGGTCCTGATCTCCTGGGACGATGCGACGACGCTGTTTCACGAGTTCGGCCACGCGCTGCACTACCTGTCGTCCGACGTCGCCTATCCGACCCTGAACAGCGGTGTGGGCGACTACACGGAGCTCCAGTCACAGCTCATGGAACGCTGGCTTGCGACGGATGCGGTGATCGACAACTACCTGGTGCACGTGGACACGGGCGAGCCGATTCCCGAGGAGCTGGTCGCGAAGATCCGGAAGGCGGCCACCTTCAACCAGGGGTTCGAGACGACCGAGTTCCTCGCTTCGGCCCTCATGGACATGAAGTACCACACGATGGACCCGACCGGACTCGATCCGGACGCCTACGAGCGCGAGGCTCTCGCGGAGCTCGCCATGCCGGACGAGATCGTGATGCGACATCGCAGTCCGCAGTTCGCGCACGTGTTCTCCGGAGAGGGATACGCGGCCGGCTACTACAATTACCTGTGGGCCGACGTCCTCGTGGCCGACGCGGCCGAGGCCTTCGCGGAGGCGCCGGGCGGATTCTACGATCCCGAGGTGGCCGCGAAGATGGTCAAATACCTCTATTCGGTCCGCAATTCCGTGGATCCGGCGATCGCGTACCGCGAGTTCCGCGGACGGGACGCCACGGTGGACGCGCTGATGCGGGACCGGGGCTTCCCGGTGCCCGGCAACTGAACTTCCGGAGGTCTTCATGATAGGCCACCTGGCCAGCCTCAAACGGCCGGCCCTCGGGCTGCTTGCCGGACTCGCGCTGATTCTCGGCGGGTCGTCGGCCGCCCTTTCCCAGGAGCCCACCGGAGACTGGTACGGCATCATGAATGCCGGTGCCGCCAGTCTCCGCTTCACGCTCCACGTGAGCGCCGCGGACGATGGCTACACGGCGACGATGGACGTGCCGGACCAGAGCGCGGCGGGAATGCCGATCGACTTCGTCGTGGACGAGGGGACCGTAACCTGGCGGTTCGCTCCCGCCGGCGTGAGCTACGAAGGCGTCGTCGACCCCGGGTTCACGCGCATCACCGGGACGTTCAGACAGCGGGGCCAGGAGTTTCCCCTCAACTTCGGGCGGGAGGAGCTCGCGGCGCCCCGCGGGAGCTCCGACTGGGCGAGCGGGCGCCTGACCAAGAAGGAAGTCTACATCACGATGCGCGACGGGGTACGGCTGTTCACCTCGTTCTACGTCCCGAAGGACACGACGGAGGCGTACCCGATCCTGCTGATGCGGACGCCCTACGACTCCGAGCCGGGCGGGGAAGACCGGTTCAACTCGTTCGTGGGGGTGTTCGCGAACCTCGTCGAGGCCGGCTACATCCTCGCCTTCCAGGACGTGCGCGGGCGGTACATGAGCGAAGGTGAATTCGTCGACGTGCGGCCGTACAACCCGGATAAGGGACCGCGGGACATCGACGAGAGCAGCGACACGTGGGACACGGTCGACTGGCTGGTGAAGAACGTGCCGCACAACAACGGGCGCGTGGGGATCTTCGGAGTCTCGTACCCGGGATTCTACTCGACGATGGCGCTGCCCGACGCCCACCCGGCGCTCAAGGCGGTGTCTCCCCAGGCTCCCGTGACCGAGTGGTTCCTCGGAGACGACTTTCACCACAACGGCGCCTTCTTCCTGATGGACGCGTTCTCGTTCTATTCCTCCTTCGGACGTCCGAGACCGGAGCCGACCCGGCGGGGCCAGGGGCAGTTCCAGTGGCCGAACAGGGACGCGTACGACTTCTTTCTCCGGCTCGGTCCGATCCGGAACGTCGAGGCGAAGTTCTTCGGAGACAGCATCAAGTTCTGGTCCGAGATGATGGACCACCCGAACTACGATGCCTGGTGGCAGGCCCGTAGTCCTCTCCCGCACCTGACGAACGTGACGCCCGCCGTGATGGTGGTCGGCGGACTGTTCGACGCGGAAGACCTGTACGGGGCGTTCGCGGTGTACGGCGCCATCGAAAAGCAGAACCCGGGCGCCTCGAACCGGCTCCTCATGGGCCCGTGGTCGCACGGCCAGTGGGCGTGGAACGAAGGCGAGCACCTCGGCAACGTTCACTGGGGGGCCAACACGGGCGAGCGCTACAAGGCGATGGAGCTCGAGTTCTTCAACTACTACCTGAAGGACGAGGGCGACCTGACGCTTGCCGAAGCGACGATCTTCGACACGGGGGCCGACGAGTGGCGGGAGTTCGAGACGTGGCCGCCGTCCGGCCTCGAGCCGGCCGCGCTCTACCTGCAACCCGACGGGGGGCTCTCGTTCTCGGCGCCGCAGTCATCCGAGAGCTGGGATGAGTACGTTGCTGACCCGATGAACCCGGTGCCCTACACCGAGGACGTACACCTGCGCAGGACCGCCGAGTACATGACGGACGACCAGCGCTTCGCGGCCCGGCGGCCGGATGTGATGGCCTACGAGTCGCAGGTCCTGACCGAACCCGTGACGCTCGCCGGCCCGATCGTGGCGGACCTTTGGGTGAGCACGACGGGGACGGACGCGGACTACGTGGTGAAGCTGATCGACGTCTTTCCCGATTCGCTGAGCGACTATCCGGAGAACGACAAGGACGTCCCGATGGCGGGTTACGAGATGCTGGTGCGCGGCGAGGTGATGCGCGGCCGGTTCCGCAACAGCTTCGAGCATCCGGAGCCGTTCACGCCGGGGGAGGCGACGAAAGTGCGGTTCGAGATCCCGGCCGTGCTGCACACCTTCGAGCCCGGCCACCGGATCATGATCCAGGTCCAGAACTCCTGGTTCCCGCTCGTGGACCGGAACCCGCAGAAATTCGTGAACATCTACGAGGCGGGCGAAGAGGACTTCCAGAAGGCGACGCAGAGGATCTATCACGACCTGACCCGTCCGTCGGCCGTGCGGGTCGGGATTCTGAAGAAGTGAAGCAGGCCTAGGAGAGCTGTTCGAGCTCTCCCTCGACCTCCTCCCACTCGGCCAGGAGCTCCTCCACCAGGGACTCCTGGCCGCTCCGTTCGTTCTCCAGCCGCCGCAGCTCGTCGGGCGTGGCCCGATCGTAGAACCCGGGCCCGGCGAACGTCGCATCGATCTCGCGGATGCGCGCTTCCGCTTCCTCGATCCGGGAAGTGAGCCGGTCGCGGCGCTCCGTCAGTTCGCGGTCACCGTCCCCGCGCCCTCCCTTCTGCCAGCCGCTGCGGTTCGAGGGCAGGTCCCGCGGGGCCTCACGCTTTGCCTTCCTCGCCTTGAGGACCACCGTGTCCACGTCGAGGTGATCGTCGCCGCAGAAGTGCACGTAGTCCTCGTAAGAACCCTTGTAGTCCCGCACCCCGTCCGCCGTGATCTCCACGATCCGGTTCGCCAGGCGTGACACGAACCACCGGTCGTGCGACACGAAGATCAGGGTGCCGGCGTAGTCCCGCAGGGCCTCCACCAGGGCCTCGATCGACTCGAGGTCCAGGTGGTTCGTCGGCTCGTCGAGCACGAGGACGTTGGGCTTCTCGATCGCGATCCTGCAGAACACGAGCCGGGCGGCTTCCCCTCCCGAGAGGGCGCCGAGCTTCTTCTTGCCGTCGTCTCCCGAGAACAGCACGCGGCCCATCTCGCCGCGCACGAAACCGTACGTCTTGCCCGGACAGAATCCGGTGATCCAGGCTTCCGCCGTGTGGTCCGCGTTCTCGAACTGCTCGCGGTGATCCTGTGCGAAGTAGCTCGGGTGTGTCTCGTAGCCCCACTTCACGGTCCCGGCGTCCGGCTCCAGCTCGCCCATCACGATCTTGAGCAGGGTGGACTTGCCGATCCCGTTCGGTCCCATGATCGCCATCCGGTCGCCCCGGGCCACGCTCAGGTCGACGCCGTGCAGCACCTCGTTGGTGCCGAACGCCTTGCGGACATCCTTGATGGTGAGGACCTCGCGTCCGCTGTGACGCCGCTCCTCGAACCGGAAGTTGGGGTAACGCCGCGAGCTGGCCGGCAGCTCCTCGAGGCCCTCGGCCTTCTTCTCGATCAGGCGCAGCTTGCTCTGGGCCTGCCGCGCCTTGCTCGCCTTGGCGCGGAACCGGTCGACGAACTTCTGGTGGTGCGCGATCTCGCGCTCGCGGCTCTCGATCTCCTTCTCCCGCCGCTCGCGCTCCTCCTGCTTCGCGACGAGAAAGTCGCTGTACGTGCCGGGGTACTGCAGGACGGTCTGATAGTCTACGTCCAGCGTCTGCGTGGAGACGTTGTCCAGGAACCGGTGATCGTGGGAGATCACGACGACCGGCCCCGTGAACTCCCGGATGAACTTCTCCAGCCAGCGGATCGACAGGATGTCCAGGTGGTTCGTGGGCTCGTCCAGGAGAAGGGCGTCGGGCGATCCGGCCAGCGCCTGGGCCAGCAAGACCCGTAGCTTGAAACCGCCGGACAGCGTGGACATCGGGCGGCGGTGCACGTCGGCCGGAATCCCGAGCCCTTCCAGGATCTCGGCGGCCCGTGCCTCGGCCGCGTACCCGTCGTGGTGCTGAATCGTCTCTTCGAGCACGGAGAACCGCTCCGCGTCGAACTCGTGGTCGGAGCCGGCGAGGAGCGCCTCTTTCTCGACCATCGCCTGCCAGAGCTCGTCGTTCCCTCTCAGGGTGACCCCGAGGATCTCCTCGTCCTCGTAGATGAACTGGTCCTGCCGCAGGGCCCCGAGCCTGACGTTCTTCGGGATGGAGACGGATCCGGCCGACGGTTCCTCGATCCCGCTGATGATGTTGAGAAGGGTCGTCTTGCCGGAGCCGTTCGCGCCCACCAGCCCGTATCGCTCCCCGCGGTTGAGCTCGAGGAACACGTCGGTGAACAGTGGCTGCGCGCCGAACGACTTGGCGAGGCCGGAAACCGAGATCATGAGGCTTCAGTCGGGCTCTGTTCGCGATCGCGCCCCAGCGGTCGCGCGCGAAGCGCGGCCGTGAGATCCAGCGCCCAGTCCCCGGCGGCCTCGCCCGCCACGGGGATGAAGCCGATCCTCGCGAGGTAGTTCGCGGCCCTCTCACCGGGAGGTCGCACCACGACCCGTCGATACCCTCGATCCTGCAGAGCGCCTCCCGCGTACAGGAAGCGTCCGATCTTGAAGTCGCGGTACCCGGGAATCGCGTAGTCCAGCTCGAGTCGCAGCGTGTCCGCGTCCAGCGCTCTCGCCACGAGCAGACCCGCCGGCACCAGGTCTCGAAGGATGAACAGCGTCAGCACGTTCGGCTCGGGCTGAAAGTCGAAACCGGGCCACACGGCTTCGATGTCGGCCGCGAAGTGATCGACGAAATAGCCCAGGTAACGCGAATCCGTGCGCACCTCCAGAACCTTGAAGTACTCGTCCGGGCGCCGGATCTGCCTGAGGAAATGGGAGTGGATCACGACGATCACGACGTTGGTCACCACGATGGGCCAGGCGCCGATCAGGTACCCGTAGGTCACGAACGTGATCGCCCCGGCAAGTCCGATGAGGCGCAATCTCAGGATCGACCGCATGGCGAGCGATGTCACCACGAGGGCGGAGCCCACATAGCCGATCAGGGTGTAGAGCGTGTGCGTGTCCAATGGATTCCGCTTCGCAGGGTTCCTGGCGCGAGCCCCACGATGCAGGCAGGGCACGATCCTGTCCAATCGGGCTCGGCGCGGTCGGTGCCCCGAGAATCAGGGGATCGGCGCGGCGCCCGGTCCGATGAGCTTGATGCCGAAGCCCGTTCGGCGGAAGAAGCGCGCGATCAGCAGCGAGAACAGGGTCCCGCCGTAGCAGAAGACAGCCCATGGTGCGTATTCGAGCGTCGGCACCCCGAGCGTCGTGGCCATGAACACGGCCGACACGGTCCACGGCATCAGCGGCTCGGTGATGGTGACCGAATCCTCGAGAGAACGGGACAGGTTCTGCGGCGCGAGCCCGCGTTCCTCGTAGGCCCCCTGGAACAGTCCGCCGATCACGAGTGCCGTCACCCCGCCGTGGCTGGTCAGCGCGATCATCGTTCCGCCGGACAGCATGGTGGCCGAGATGAGGCCGAACGTGGAGCGGACCGCGCGCAGCATCCGGCTCACCAGCAGGTCCAGCGCGCCGGAAGCGTCCATCGCCCCCGCCAGCAGGAACGCGGAGATCACCACGACGAGCGTGTTCGCCATGGAGTAGAGGCCCCCCCGTTCGACGAGCGTGACGAACGCGCCGCCCAGGGTGCCCGGATCGGCTCCCGTCGAGCCGACCATGTCGAGTCGAAAGCCGGCGACCGCGGAGCCGATCGCGTCCTGCACCGTGAAGCCCTGGACCAGGATCCCGACCAGTGCAGCGGCCAGGGAGGACAGCGCGATGGCGAGCGCCGGCGGGACCTTTCTGACGATGCTCCAGATGACGATCGCCGGCGGCACGAGGACGATCGGGTTAAGGCGAAACACCGCCCCGAGATCGACCAGCAGCTCGCGTGCGCCGTCCGGCGGACCGGTCGATGACAGGGGCGTGAGCCGCGCGGCGAGTGCGTACACGACCAGGGCCGCGACGGTGGAAGGCAGCGCCGTGTAGAGCATGTGCCGGATGTGGGTGTAAAGCGGCGTTCCGGCGGCGATCGCGCAGATGTTGGTCGAGTCCGAGAGCGGCGAGAGCTTGTCGCCCAGGTAGGCGCCGGACACCACGGCCCCGGCGGTGGCGGCGAGGGGTGCGTTCAGGGCCGCGGCCGTGCCCATCAGCGCAACTCCGATCGTCCCGGCGGATCCCCACGAGGTCCCGGTGAACAGCGACATCATGGCGGTCGCGATGAACGCCGTGAGAATCAGGTAGCGAGGGCTCACCAGCTCGATCCCCCAGTAGACCAGATAGGGGATCGTCCCTCCCAGCACCCAGGTCGCGATCAGCATGCCGATGGAGAGGAGGATAAGGAGAGCGGGAAGGACCGAGGCCAGCTTCTCGCCCGTCGATCTCTGTACGTCGTCCCACGTGATCCCGTGTCGCGCCGCCACGACGCCGGCTACGGTCGCCGCGCCCAGGAGCACCGCGATCAGAAGCTCGGGGCTCACCCCGAGGAGCGCGGCGCCGGCGAGGAACAGGACGAGCATCGCGACGATCGGGAGGATCGCCTCGAACAGCGACAGGGGACTGGACGAACGTCGGATCGTCACTTCAACCGAGCGCCGAGAGAGCCGAGTCCAGGTCGTCGATCAGCAGGCCGGCTCCCTCCAGTCCGACGGAGAGCCGAATCAGGCCCGGCGGGATTCCCTGAAGGTCCAGTGCCTCGGCGTTCGTCCCGCGGTTGGGCGAGATCACCAGGCTCTCCACTCCACCCCAGCTCACACCGATGCGGGCGACCTTCATGCGGTCGATGACACGTGACACGCTGCCGAAATCGTCTTGCGCGAGCTCGAAGCTCAGCAGCCCGGAGAGGCCCGTGAGCTGCCGCGCCACGAGATCGGGGTCGTCCGCGAAGGCAGGATAGTGGACCCGGCGCACCGCCGGATGAGATCGAAGGAATTCGGCTACCCGCAGCGCGTCCGCCTCGTGCTGCCGCATGCGGACCGGCAGGGTTCGCAGACCCCTGAGCAGGAGCCACGCGTCGACGGGGCCCAGCACGCCGCCGTTCAGCAGAAACGCGCGGTAGAAGATCTGCTCCATCCGTTCCGCCGTCGTGACCACGGCGCCCGCGATCACATCGCTATGCCCGCCCAGGTACTTCGATGCCGTGTGGACCGCGATGTCGACGCCCATCGCGAGAGGCTTCTGATACAGCGGCGTGGCCCAGCTGTTGTCGATGCAGGTCAGGATGCCGCGGTCCCTTGCGACGGCCGCCACGGCATCGATGTCGAGGACCCGCATCATCATCGTGCCGGGACTCTCCAGCCACACGAGCCGCGTGTTCGGGCGGAGCGCCGCTTCCGCGGCTTCGGGCTCCAGCTCCAGCAGCAGATCGTGTTCGATTCCGAAACGTCGCAGGTGCTCGGCGAGCTGCAGGGTCGGGCCGTAGGTGTGGTTGACGAACAGGACGTGGTCCCCGGCTTCGAGCAGCCCCAGCATCACCGCGCTGATGGCCGCCATCCCCGACCCGAAGCACTTGCACGCTTCCCCTCGCTCGAGCCGGGCGAGCTTCCGCTCCAGGGCTTCCACCGTGGGATTGAGTCCCCGCGAGTAGACGTGACTCCTGCTTTCCGTCGAGAGTCCCCGGAGGAGGTCTTCGAAGGTGGGGAAGGTGAAGGTGGAGGTCTGGACGATCGGAGGATTGGCCGGCGTGCCGCCGCTCGGGCTCTTCGGCAGCTCGTCGTCGGCGACGCAGATCGCGACATCAGTCGGCTCGATCATCGGGGTATCCGCCGGATTCGGGTCGTTGCCGGCTATGGAGCCGGTGCGGTCGGGTGTTGCATGGCGGGCGCGCTCTCGCTCTGTCCGCCGTGTACGTGAGACATGCCGTGACGCGAGCCGAGCACTCCCTGCCGCATGCCGATCGACCACAAGCCTGCCACGAGCACGCCGGCGGCAAGGAGCCGGCGGACCCGCAGGTCGTTGAACGCAATGCGGCGCAGCCCGAACGTGACCGTCGCGAGCGCCGGGACCGTGCCCAGCCCGAACAGGAACATCGCCGCCGCTCCGGCCGCCGGCTCGCCCAGCGCGACCGGCACGCTGAGCGTGGCGTACACGAGCCCGCAAGGAAGCAGCCCGTTCACGATGCCGAACAGGTAGCGGAATCCTGCTTCGGGCCTCGACACGAGATGGGTCGCGGCCCGCCGTACGCCGGGGATCCGGATACTCGGCTCCGGCACGAGGCCGGCGAGCACGGCCGCGAAGTACACGATCAGGATCGTGGACACGACGCCGGCGGCCCAGCCGGGCCCCGGTATGGAGCCGCCGAAGGCGCCCGCGAGCGCGCCGAGAATCACGTACGTGGTGAGCCGGCCGGCGTGCCAGAAGAACGACTCGCGCGCCGTCCCACCGCATGCCACGGCGAACGACCCGCACATTCCGATGCAGTGTATGCTGCCGATGAGGCCGGCGATCCCTGCCCCCGCGATCAGCTCCATCATCCGCGCTGCCTCCAAACTACTTTACCCGTCGCACCGTGATTGGTAGGATACCCCCCTGGCTCGACCGTCTCAACCAGACCCATCCCCGGGGATTCACATGCAAACATCCGCTTCTGCGGGTATCGGCGCGCACGGCGCGGTCTACGACGACGACATCGTCAAGAAGTTCCTGATCGCGACCGTAGCCTGGGGCGTCGTCGGAATGCTGGTCGGAGTCATCATCGCGCTGCAGCTCGCCTGGTGGCCGGCCAACCTCGGTCTTCCGTGGACGACCTTCGGCCGACTTCGACCGCTGCATACCAACGCCGTGATCTTCGCCTTCGCCGGCAACATCTGCTTCACCGGAATCTACTACTCGATGCAGCGTCTGCTGAAGACGCGCATGTGGAGCGACGCGCTGTCGAAGATCCACTTCTGGGGTTGGCAGCTGATCATCGTATCGGCGGCGGTGACGTTCCCGCTCGGCCTGACGCAGTCGCGCGAGTACGCGGAGCTGATCTGGCCGATCGACATCGCGATCACCCTGATCTGGGTCGTGTTCGCCATCAACTTCTTCGGCACGATCGCGATCCGGAACGTCAAGCACATCTACGTGGCGATCTGGTTCTACATGTCGTTCGTGATCACGATCGCCGTGCTCCACATCGTGAACAATCTCGCGGTGCCGGCCACGTTCCTGCGCTCGTACCCGGTCTATTCGGGGATGACGGATGCACTGGTCCAGTGGTGGTACGGACACAACGCGGTGGGCTTCTTCCTCACCACGCCGTTTCTCGGGCTCATGTACTACTTCCTCCCGAAGGCGGCCGAACGCCCGATCTACAGCTACCGGCTGTCGATCATCCACTTCTGGGGCCTGATCTTCCTGTACATCTGGGCCGGTCCGCACCACCTGCTGTATTCGGGTCTGCCCGACTGGGCGCAGACTCTCGGGATGGTGTTCAGCATCATGCTGCTGGCCCCGTCCTGGGGCGGGATGCTGAACGGTCTGCTCACGTTGCGTGGCGCGTGGGAGCGGGTGCGCACCGACCCGGTCCTCAAGTTCATGGTCGTGGCCGTGAGCTTCTACGGGATGAGCACCTTCGAGGGACCGATGATGTCGATCCGTGGCGTGAACGGACTGGCTCATTTCACGAACTGGGTCATCGGTCACGTACACTCCGGAGCGCTCGGCTGGAACGGCATGATGACTTTCGGCGTCCTGTACTGGCTGGTGCCTCGACTCTGGAACAAGCCCCTCGCCAGACCGGCGATGGCGACGCAGCACTTCTGGCTCGCCACCATCGGCATCGTGCTGTACACGGTCGCCATGTGGGCCGCCGGCCTCATGGAAGGACTGCAATGGCGCGCGATCGGCGACGGCGGCCAGCTCGCCAACCCGATCTTCATCGATATCGTTCACCGCCTGGAGCCGTTCTACTGGCTGCGGCTGCTCGGCGGTTTCCTGTACCTCGTGGGCGCCGTGATGGCCGCCTACAACTTCTGGAAGACCATCCGGGGACCGGAATCACTCTCGACGGACGTCGCGGCGCCCGTCCCGGCCACCTGATCGCGAGGCACCGATGGCTGACGAAACGAAACACCACGGCTCCGAAAAGAAGTACGGGCAGTTCCACCGCCGGGTATTCGAGGCCAACGCGGTGAACTTCGCCGTATGGGCCACGATCGCGATCCTCATCGGCGGGATCGTGGAGATCGTCCCGATGTTCACGCCGGCCGGGCCCGAGATCTCTCCCGACGTGACTCCCTATACGGCGCTCGAAGTGGCGGGTCGCGACATCTACGTGTCGGAGGGCTGCTATCTGTGTCACTCCCAGTGGGTGCGACCGATGCGGGCGGAGATCCTGCGCTACGGTCCGTGGTCCCGGGCGTGGGAGTACCAGTACGACCGACCGTTCCAGCTCGGCTCGAGACGCATCGGGCCCGACCTGCACCGGGTGGGTAACAAGTACCCGGACGCGTGGCACTACGAGCACATGCGGGATCCGCGAAGCACCTCGCCGGGGAGCATAATGCCCTCGTACGCCTGGCTCCTCACGAAGCGCATCGACCCGGCCGACGTCGAGGCTTCCATGGTGGCGCTGCGCAAGACGGGCACACCCTATTCCGACGAGGAGATCGCTTCCGTCGAACAGAGCCTCGCGGCGCAGGGAGGAGAGATCGTCGGACGTCTGCAGGTCGCCGGGATCGAGAGCGAGCCCGATCGAGCCATCGTGGCCCTGATCGCGTACCTGCAGCGCCTCGGCGTGGACGGTCGGGCGGCACTGCAGAAGCGGGGAGTGGAGTACTGATGAATCCGCTGATTCAACAGGCCGCGGGCTCCATCGGATTGGGCTGGCTGGCCACCATCATGACCGTGCTGTTCCTGACCGCGTTCCTGGCGTGGGTCTGGTATGCCTGCACCCCGAGGAACCGTCAGAAGTTCGAGGACGCGTCCCGGATGCCCTTCGAAGAGGGAGTCGACACGTGAGCAAGGATACGAACCGGGTGCTCGGTCACGAGGACGAGGCCGACGGGATAGAGGAATACGACAACCCGCTGCCGGACTGGTGGCTGGGGCTCATGTGGTTCACGGTGATCTGGGCGATCGCCTACGCGGTGCACTATCACTTCATCGCGGACCGGTCGCAGGTGCGTCATCTGGCCGCCGAAATGCAGGCGGCAGAGGTGCGCTGGCCGGCGGAAGCCGCGGCGAACGCGTCGTTCGAGATCACGCCGGAGGCCGTGGCGGCAGGTGAGGTGATCTTCCTCCAGAACTGCTCCATGTGCCACGGCCAGGACATGGAGGGGGGAATCGGTCCGGCCCTGAACGACGATGAGTGGATCCACGGCGGCGATGCGGAGTCGGTGATCCGAATCATCACCGAGGGGGTACCGGAGAAGGGCATGCTGACCTGGGGGCCGATCCTGGGGCCGGAGAAGATCAACCAGGTGGCGGCGTACGTGCTCGAGGAGAACGCGGAACACGTCGGCGAGGCGCGACACT
>CANPVW010000146.1 GCA_947581745.1 Candidatus Benthicola azotiphorus | reverse complement strand
AAGGACGACGATCAACACCGCGATCAGGATCAGGTAGGTCTTCTTCCGGTTCTTCTCGGCCATCGAGTCCTCCTTGACGGGTTAACCGATCCCCTGACCCGCCGCACGCCAGCTGAATTCTCAGCGGGTCGACCGACCAACGGCTCGCTCGGAGCCACAGACACTAGAAGATGACATCCGTCGCCAACTACGTCCAGCGCTGGCGCAACGTCCCCCTGACGTCCGGCGGCCCGCTCGCCGGGTCAGAACAGCTGCCGGTACAGCGGCCGGAACCACCAGAAGTCTCCAAACGCGAACGCCAGGATGATCCACACGGCTATCCCCCACAGCCATACCCCGATCACTTCCCCTTTTTTCAGCATCGACCCTCCGATGGACCTGGCCAGTGCTACCTCCGGCCAAGATAGCGGATTCGCTCGTCCCCACGTAGCCCCTGGCGCCGCCTCTGTCCTCCCGTCGCCGGTCAGGCGCCTGCCAGCTCCTCCAGAACGGCCTTCACCACCTCGTAGAATTCACCAACGGAGGCCACCTTCACCCGCTCGTCCGGAGAATGTGGAAACTCGATCTGCGGCCCGAACGAGATCATGTCCATCCCGGGGTACTTCTCGCCGACTATGCCGCATTCGAGGCCGGCGTGGACGGCCCCGACTTCGGCCTCTCCCGCGATTCGCTCGTGAACCTGCCTTACGACCTTCAGAAGGGGCGAGTTGACGTCCGGCTGCCACGCTGGATAGCCGTCCTTTTCCTCCAGGTCCGATCCGGACAGATACGCGAACGATCGGATCCGCTGTCGCAGCGCGGCGAGGGCCGACATCACCGAGCTCCGGCTGCTCATCAGCACGAATACCCGTCCCTCTCGCTCCCGAATCACCGCGAGATTCGTGCTGGTCTCGACCAGGCCCTCGATCTCGTTGCTCATGGCAAGGACGCCGTGCGGGAGCGCCGTGACGAGCGACAGCAATCTGCGGCTGTCCGACACGCCGAGAGCCTCGGTCGGCGGCGACGCGTCGACGATCGAGTACGTCATGCCCGGATCGACCGCGCCGAGCTCGGCCCGTGCAGCTTTCAGCTCAGATTCGAGCGTCTCCCTGACCACCCTCGGGATGTCTTCTGCGTCAGGGAATACCACTACGGCGGAGGCCTCGCGTGGGATGGCGTTGTGCGCGTTGCCTCCCTCGAACGAGGCAACGCGAACAGGCTCCGCGAGAGACGCGGCATGCAGGGCGCGGGCGACTATCTTTATCGCGTTGCCGCGTTGAAGGTGGATGTCGACACCGGAATGCCCTCCCCTGAGTCCTGCGACGTTGATCGCGATCGCCAAGTGCTCCTTCGGCACTGCGGATCGCTCCACGGCAAGATGAAGGTGCGTATCCGCCCCCCCCGCGCAGCCTATGGTGAGCACCCCCTCCTCCTCCGAGTCGAGGTTGATCAACATCCGGCCTTCGAGAAGACCCTCGTCCAGCCCGCCGGCTCCCGTCAGTCCTGTCTCCTCGTCGATCGTGAACAGAAACTCCAGCGGGCCATGCGTGAGATCCCTGGCCTCCATCAGTGCCAGCATCGTGGCCACGCCGATCCCGTTGTCCGACCCCAGAGTCGTGCCATCGGCCTTCAGGTACTCTCCGTCGAGCACGGGCCGGATGGCATCCCTGTCGAAGTCGAATTCCACATCCGAGTTCTTCTCCTGCACCATGTCCAGGTGTGACTGCAGGATCGTGGAACTTCCGGATCCGTCCCCACCCGTCGCCGGCTTTCGAACGATCACGTTCCCCGTTTCATCCACCGTGTAGTCCAGACCCAGCCGCTCGGCTACCGAGGTCACGAAGGCGCGGGCCTTCTCTTCCTTCTTCGATCCTCTGGGGATCGCGAGCAGCTGGTCGAAGTAGTGCCAGACGGAAGTCGGCTGGAGCTCGGAAACGAATGTCATGGTTCCTCCTCTTCCCACGCGTCGGGTCTCTCGACAGACCCGACACGGAGTGGATCACGCTGGCGGGCTCGTACACGGGACGACAATTTCGGCACGATAAGTCCTGGACTGCGTCGCGTCCATAAGCCACGGACGACGCTTCCACTCCACAGGAGGCAACGGATGAGCGACCGGAACGACGTGCCCTACGTGCCCGCGGATACGAACATGGCGGAGCTCACGTTCAAGGCGATCCTGCTTGGCGTAGTCATGGCCATCGTCCTCGGCGCGGCGAACGCGTACGTCGGCATGAAAGCAGGCCTCACGGTCGCTGCCGCGTTTCCCGCCGCTGTCGTCGCGATGGCGGTGTTGCGCCCGTTCCGGGGCACCATCCTCGAAGAGAACATAGCGCGGACCACGGCATCGGTGGGCGAGTCCCTGATGGCGGGCGCCATCTTCACGATTCCGGCTTTCGTGATCACGGGAGCCTGGGATACCCTTCGCTACTGGGAAAGCACTGCGATCATGCTCGTGGGCGGCGTCGTCGGTGTGCTCTTCGTCATCGTGCTGCGCCGCACTCTGGTCGTCGAGGCCGACCTCCCGTTCCCTGAGAGCGTGGCGGCGGCGGAGATCGTGAAAGCCGGACAGGGGGGGCAGACAGGCGCGAAGTTCGTCTTTGGCGGCATCGTGCTCGCCGCGGTCTGGGAGCTGTTCAAGAACACCAACGGAATCCTCCTGATCAAGGAAAAGACCGCGGGGGCTATCGCGTTCGGCCGCTCGTCGATCTCCGTCATGGGAGAGAAGGCGGAGTATGCGGGCGGTGGGCTGTATCTGCAGACGCCAGCCGCCTCGCCCATGCTCATGGGCGTGGGCTACATCGTGGGCTTCCGGGTATCGGCGATCCTCTTCTCCGGCGCCGTCATGGGCTGGTTGTTCCTCGTGCCGCTCGCCGTCTTCCTCAACCCGGGCCTCAGTGCGAGCCTGGCGCCGGCGACCGACCTGGTTGCCCTGAGCGAGGATGTCTGGTTCAACCAGATCCGGCCGCTCGCTGTGGGGACCATGATCGTGGCGGCATTCTGGACTCTGTGGGGCCTGAGGGGACCTCTCGTGTCAGGGATTCGAAAGGCACTGGCTGAGATCAACCTGGGTGAGGCTGCCGGACGAACCCCTCGAACCGAGATCGATCTGCCGTTCAAGCACGTCCTCATCGGGATCGGAGGCATGGGCCTGGCGACCTTCTTCCTGTATCTCTACTTCACCGGATCGGTGCTCGGAGCAGTCATTCTCACGGCCGTCATGCTCATTCTCGGGTTCCTCTTCTCGGCGGTGGCCGGATACCTCGTGGGACTGATCGGAAACTCCAACAACCCCATCTCCGGCCTGACCCTCACGGCACTCCTCTTCGCGGCCGTCCTCATGGTGGCGATAGGCCTCACCGACATGAGCGGGGTGGCCGGAGTGCTGGCGGTGGCCGGCGTCGTGTGCTGCGCCGCCGGGATTGCCGGAGACATGATGCAGGACCTCAAAGTCGGACACATCCTGGGGGGCACTCCCTGGCGCATGGAAGTGGGAGAGATCATAGGAGTGATCGGCGCGGCGGTCGTCCTCGCGGTGGCGTTGAACGTCATGGACGCCGCATACACGATCGGCTCGGCGGAGCTCCCAGCTCCCCAGGCGGGGCTGATGGCCCTGATTGCCAACGGGATCGTGGGAGGCGAGATGGCGTGGCCGCTCGTGATCGCGGGGATGTTCTTCGCCGTCGGGCTGATCCTGGTGAGCGCTCCCGCACCTATGCTGATCGCGGTGGGCATGTACCTGCCCTTCTACTCCACGGCGGCCATCTTCGTTGGCGGCCTGATTCGGGCGCTGTTCGAGTGGCGGGTACGGCGCGCGGGATTGGGCGAAGAGCGGAGGCAGAAGGCCGAGAACAAGGGGATCCTCCTTTCTTCAGGTTTCATCGCGGGCGAGTCGCTGATGGCGGTGGCCCTGGCCTTCCTGTTCCTCGGACAGGACTTCATCCCGACCCTGGCGCGCTGGAAGGCCGCGGTGACTCCCACGGGCAGTGGAAGCCTCGTCCTCGGCCTTCTCGCCTACCCGGCGATCGTGGCCCTGCTGGCCTGGCTGCCACTGAAGAACGAGTCCGAATGAGGCTCCGCGTCTCACGAACGAACTCCGCGGGACCATCCGGTCGGTCGCTGCGGGGCCCCAACCTGCTCGACATGACGCCGCGGCGGGACGTCGAATGGGAGGAGGACGACGGAGGAAAGGTCACGCTCATCCGCGAACGGCCGCGCGTGCGAGGCATTCGTTCGCTCGGGCGATGGATCTCCTTCATGATGGCGCCGCCTCGGATCCGCCTCGATGAGGTGGGTTCCTTCGTGTGGAAGGAGATGGATGGTGGCACGGACGTCCGGCAGCTCGTGGAGTTGGCGCGCGAAGAGTTCGGTGAACGGGCCGAGCCAGTGGCCCACAGGCTCGGACAGTTCATCCGATTGCTGAAGCGCGAGCGCTTCGTCAGCTACGCCGAAGCGACGAAGGACCGGACGTCACGGGGGGCGTGAAGCGGCGACCGGTGAGAGATGTTCTCACCGGTCGCGGGTCGTGTGTGGTGCGGGGCGAGGCGCCGACTGTCAGGGCACGGCTGGATCGCCGGGGTCCTTCCCTCCGGTGGACTCGCAGAGGTACCTGAACTCCTCCGTGGACACCTGCCCTGCCCGAACCGTGACGTTGCGCGGATTGTCTCCGACCAGGGAGCAGTTGGACTCGATCCCGGTCACCGAAATGACGTAGATACCCGGTTCCACGGAGTCGATGGTCGTTCGGACGTTGGCGACCAGCGGGCCGACGACCTCGCCGTCGAAGATCAGGGTCCCGCCGTTGGTGTCGCGGTCGGTCCCATCCATGATCAGATTGACCTCGAGCGTCCCCACCTGAGGTCCGGTGGATGCATCGTCGCTGCAGCCTCCGGCTACGAGGGTCGTTGCGGCAAACAGGAATCCCGCCAGGGTTCGCCTAGTTGCGTTCATCTCGAACCTCCCGGTCGCCGGGCGACCGCATCTCAAGAGCTCCGCCAAAGCGACGCTCGTTCGTCCCCTCGTCAGCCCTTCATACCTCCCCCGCCTGCGGCGGGTTCCCCGGACCTGGACTGGGGGCCTCGGAGCCTCGGAGCCTATTCCTCGCCCATCCTGGCTGGAGAGGCTCCGGCCAGCGGCTCCACCACCTCGGACAGAGATTCGCGCAGGAGCTCGATCGCCCTGTCCGCGTCCTGCACGCTGAACGTGAGCGGAGGCCGAAATCGGATGGACCGGGAACCACAGACCAGCGTGGCCAGTCCGTTCTCCCAGCAGTGCGCACGCAAGCGGTTTCGGGTCCCGCCGTCGGGCAGGTCGAAGGCGATCATCAGTCCCCGTCCCCGTACGTTGCTCACGGCGGGGAAGTCCGGGCGCAGCGAGTCGAGCTCGTTCAGCAGATACGCTCCCACGGTGGCGGCGTTCTCGACGAGGTCGTCTTCCTCGATGATCTCGAGGTAGCGGGCGCAGCGCACCATGTCGACCAGGTTACCGCCCCACGTCGAGTTGATGCGGGAGGAAACCCGGAAGACGTTCGCCTCGACCTCGTCGATACGCGAGGTGCTCATGATCCCGCACACCTGCGTCTTCTTGCCGAAGGCGACGATGTCGGGGGTGACGCCCAGCTGCTGAAACGCCCACATGGAGCCCGTCAGCCCGAGGCCCGTCTGCACTTCATCGAAGATCAGCAGGGCTTCGTGACGATCGGCGAGGTCTCTCAGGCGCTGCAGGAATTCGGGGCGGAAATGGTGATCGCCACCCTCCCCCTGGATCGGTTCGATCAGAATCGCCGCGATGCCGTGCGGGTCCTCCCGGAACGCGGCTTCCATTTCCGCGACGGATGCTTCCTCCGCAGCGGTCACGGAGGCCAGGTCCACCGGAAAGTCCAGAGCCGGGCTCGACACGCGGGGCCAGTCGAACTTCGGGAACCGGACTGTCTTGGTGGGGTCGGTGTTGGTGACCGACAGCGTGTAGCCGCTACGTCCGTGGAATGCGTCCCTGAAGTGGAGGATGCGGTTCCCTCCTTCCTCCACGCCGCGCCGCTGATTGAGCTGAACCTTCCAATCGAAGGCCGCCTTCATGGCATTCTCGACGGCGAGCGCGCCCCCGGCCACGAAGAAGAGATGGGGAAACTCAACTGGCACTGCGACACGCCGGAAGATGTCGACGAAGCCTGCGTACTCACGTGAATACACGTCGCTGTTCGCCGGATTCGACAGGGCCGCTCTCATCAGAGAGGTGCGAAAGCCGGGATCCTCCAGCTTCGGGTGGTTGTGGCCGATGGGCAGCGTAGCGAAGTAGGTGTAGCAGTCGAGGTATTCCCTGCCCGTCAGGGCGTCCACCATGACCGATCCCCGGGACCTTTCGAGGTCGATGACAATATGAAATCCGTCGACGAGGATGTTCTTCTGCAGTGTGGGAAAGACCTCGCTGGCCGGAAGTGAGATCTCGGGCATTGTCGTCTCCATGCTCAATCGAGTCGCGGTGCGATGGCCGAAGCACGAGTCACACGTGCTTCGACAGGCGGCAAACTACCGGGCTGGGAGGGGCGGCAACAGCACCCGGCCGCGTCAGGCGAGGCCGAGACGTCCGAGACGAGCCTTGACGATCTCCTCGGTCGTCCGATCGCCCCAGATCGCATCCCCGGCCGGAATCGGGAAGGCTCCCCGGTGAGCGCTCATCGCGGTCAGCGCGTGGACCATTTGCGTCATCGGATCGGCGTTCAGTCGCGTGCCGACGTACATGTCGATCTGAGACGCCGCAGGCTCTCCGATCAGGTTCCGGATGGAGGCGTTCGCCGCCTTGAGGTTCCGAGAGAACAGGGGGCGGCCGCTCTGCTCCTCATAGCGATCCGAAACCGATTGCATCAAGGTCAGGGAGTAGTATGCATCGTCCAGAATGCCCAGGAGTCCCAAGCGATCGGGGATGATGTCCAGTTCGGTAAGCCAGTACTCTGTCGCCTCCCTGAGCACCTCCGACATCTCCGTCTCGCGGCCTACCATTCCCGCCGCCTCCAGGCCGTCTCGCAGGTACGCCGGCACGTGTTCCACGTATTCGCGCACGAAGTTGACGGCTCCCGCCACCTCCGGTTCGCCGGGAGAGTGACCGTGTGATGCGGCGCGAGCTCGAAGCGCGTTGGCGAGACGACCCGTACTCCGCTCGTCCGCCAGCGCGTCCTTGATCATCGTCTCTATGGTTTCGAGGCTCATTGTCCTTCACTCGTGAGAGGCGCGGGAGTGGCCGCCCGGCTCGTTCAATGTACCGATGCGACGTTCCCGGGGCGCAAGGTACAGCCCGGCGGCGCGTCGAGGTATTCCCGGTGTCGCTGGCGCCGCTTGTGAGAAGGCTCGCCGTGCGCGACTTTCGACCCGTCACCTGCCGAGGAGGATCCATGCCTGCGTCCGTCCGCCGCCCGAGTGTGCTTCCAATGAGCGCCCTTGCCGTGCTCGCTTCGCTTCTGGGAGGAGTCACGGAGGCTCCCGCCCAATCGCCTTCCCGGTCGTTCGATGACTATTTCACCCCCCGGACGATGCGCGTCGACTACTTCCATACAGGTGGCATGGGCGACGAGATCATCGCTCTGGACCGCGTGGTGTCGGATGGCCCCTGGGCCGGCAGCGTCACGCGACTCGTCGACGACACGAACCTGGGCAAGTACCTGTTCGCGGTGGTCGATCCGCGAACCAATGCGGTCATCTATTCTCGAGGATTCGCTTCGATCTACGGTGAATGGGAGACGACGACCGAGGCGCGCCAAAGGCACGGGACGTTCCACGAGTCGCTTCGCTTTCCATGGCCCCGTCGCCCCGTCCAGGTGGTTTTGAAGAAACGGGACGACCAGGGTGCGTTCCACGAATTGTGGTCCGCTCCGATAGACCCGGACTCGCGCTTCGTGAATCCCGCCCCGCCCCCCGCCGAAGGCGAGGTATGGACGGTGATGGAGAACGGGCCTCCGACGGAGAAGGTCGATCTCGTCCTGCTGGGAGAAGGGTACACAGCTGCCGAGCGAGACAAGTTCCACGCCGATGTGGCCCGGCTCGTCCGGCGACTGTTTGACACCGAGCCGTTCAAGTCCCGCAAGTCCGACTTCAACGTGTGGGCGATCGACCTGGCTTCGGAGAACTCGGGAGTCAACCGCCCGCAGGTGGGTCAATTCCGCCGTACACCTCTGTCCGTCGAATACAACGTCTTCGACTCCGAACGTTACGTGCTGACCCTGGACAACCGTCGTCTGCGGGACGTCCTCTCGTCCGCGCCCTACGAATTCGTCGAGATCCTCGTCAACGAGGCCCAGTACGGCGGCGGAGGAATCTTCAACTCCCACGCGACCACGGCGGTCGACACGCAGTTCGCGGACTACATCTTCGTTCACGAATTCGGTCACCATTTCGCGGGGTTGGCCGACGAGTACTATACCTCGAGCGTCGCGTTCGAGACGGGGGCGACGATTCACCCCGAGCCATGGGAGCCGAATGTGACCGCACTGCGGGATCCACGAAGCCTGAAGTGGGCGGATCTCGTCGAGGCCGGGACGCCGCTGCCGACACCCTGGGACAAGGAGGTCTACGAACGTCACGCCCGGTCGATTCAGGCCCGGCGTCAGGCCCTGATCGACTCCGGGGCGCCGGAATCGGACTTCGACGCCCTGTTCGAGGAACAGCGCCAGGTCGAGAGTGACCTGCTGCATGCGATGGAGCATGCCGGACAGGTGGGTGCGTTCGAGGGCGCGATGTACGAGGCGCATGGCCTGTACCGTCCGGAGGTCGATTGCATCATGTTCACCCGCATCGACTACTTCTGCCGCGTCTGCCGTCGGGCGATCGAGCGTATCATCGACCTCTACGCCTCCTGAAGCCTCACCAGGAGGTACGCATCGACGGATCCTGGACCGTGAGGGCAAGAACCCGGTCTGTTCGGAATGTGCTCACTCCGATCGTGAACACGGGAGCGTTCTGCGAGATCGCCGTCGACAAGCGTTGAGATGGATCCTCACCGTCGGCAGCACTGACCACCAGCGGGTGGACCGTGTCGGGCCCCTGCAACAGCACCTTGACTTCCATGTTGCACCTCCAATTAGGCAGTAGGTGGCCTCCTGCGCGCTCTAGGGAAGCCGGG
>CANPVW010000145.1 GCA_947581745.1 Candidatus Benthicola azotiphorus | reverse complement strand
AACCTCAATGACGGCACCGTGGAAGGGCTGTCACACGTCTCGCGACCGGTGTTCGCGGTCCAGTATCATCCCGAAGCTGCACCGGGTCCGCACGACAGTCGGTACCTTTTCCGGCGGTTCGTGGAATCGATGGACGCAACTTCCGCAGTGGCAACCGGTTGACACGGTTTCGGGCGACACGCTAGTTTGAGCGCCGTGGGGCAGCCGTCGGCGGGTGTCGATCGACCCTCGATCGCGGCCTGTCCAGCACTTGGAGGCTCATCTCCGCACGCGGGAGCCACTTGACGTGCAGCGTCGCACGACGGTTCTCAGCATTGCTCTTATCCTGGCGTTCTTCGCTATCGGTGCGGGTGTGGTCGTCCGTCTGTCGCTCGGAGGACAGGTTCCGCTCTTCTCGGCCGACCGGGTGGCCATCCTTCCCGTGCTCGGCGTGCTCGAGTCCGACGCCGCTTTCCTGGCGAACCTGGAGGCGTTTCGGGACGATGAGTCCGTGCGCGGGTTCGTCATCGAGATTCGCTCCCCGGGAGGGGTAGCGGGTACGGCGCAGAGCATGTATGCGGCGCTCGCGCGACTCCGGGACGAGGACGACCGGCCGGTCGTCGCGTGGATCGGCGAGGTCGGGGCGTCTGGAGGGTATTACGTGGCGCTCGGAGCGGACAGCATCCTGGCGCTTCCGAGTGCCGTCACCGGGTCCATCGGCGTGATCATGGAGTTCCCGAATGCGGAAGAGCTGCTCCGCAAGGCGGGGGTCGGTCTCGAGGTCGTGAAGCGCGGAGATCTCAAAGGACTCGGGTCTCCGACCCGCGACCTGAGAGAAGATGAGCGCCAGGTGCTCCAGCAGCTGGTGGACGATGTCTACGAGCAGTTCGTATCGGCCGTGAGCGAGAATCGCGGGATGGACCGGGAGAGCGTGACGGCGCTGGCAGATGGGAGGGTCCTGTCAGGCCAGCGGGCGGCGGAGCTTGGCCTCGTCGACCGAACGGCGACCTTGCGCGAAGCGGTCGACCTCGCAGGCGAAATGGCGGGTCTCGGTGACAATCCGAACGTGGTTCGCCCGACGGAGCGAAGGCTCGGATTCTGGGACGTGGTGCGGGGAGTCGAGGAGACGAGGCTGCTCTCACTCGTGAGGAGCATCCTCGATCGTTCTCTGGTCGGTCCTCGGCTCCGCTATCAGTGGCCGTGATTTGAAGAGGCTGGGCCGGAACCACAACCACCGGCAAGGGGGATTCACATGACCAAAGCTGATCTTGTCGAACAGGTACACGAGGCGATCGGACCGGGTGTCACGAAGAAGGACTGTGCGGCCGTGATCGATGCCTTTCTGAACGCCGTGAAGCTGGCGATCGCCAACGGCGAGCACATCGAGATTCGTGGGTTCGGGACGTTCAAGGTTCGGAATCGCAGGCCTCGGATCGCGCGGAACCCGCGGACGGGCGAGTCGGTGACCGTTCCGGCGAGGGCGGTGCCGATATTCAAGCCGTCCCGCCTGTTCAAGAAAGAGGTCGAGGACGCCTCGTAGCTGTCAGTCGTGATCGACCGCGGCCGCTCCGTTCAGGTGTGGCCGCGGTCGCCGGTCACGAAAAGAACCCGCGTACGCGGGCCAGGCCTTCCTTCAGTTCCTCATCCGACACGGCGTAGTTCAGCCGCAGGAAGCCCGGGGTACCGAAAGCCTCACCGGGGATCGACGCGACACCTCCTTCCACGAGCAGCCGCTCGGCGACGGCCATCGAGTCCGATGTGGAGGTGAGACGGACGTAGAGGTAGATCGCCCCCGACGGAACACGAACCTCCAGCCCGGGAATCCCGTTCAGAGCCTCGACGGCCACGTCGCGCCGCCGGCGCAGGATGTCCCGGAATCCGAGCACGATATCGTCGCGTTCCGGAGAAGCGAGGACTGCCAGCGCAGCGTGTTGAGCCGCTGCGACAGCGCCCGACGTGGTCTGGCTCTGCAGAGCCGACATCTTTCCGATCACCTCGCTCGGACCGACGGTGTATCCGATGCGCCAGCCCGGCATGGAAAAGGCCTTCGAGATCCCATCCAGGTGGAGCACCCTCTCCACGGCGTGCGGAACGTCGCAGATCGAAGTCGCCGAGTCGCCAGCGTAGCAGAGTCGGCGGTAGATCTCGTCGGAGATGATCCAGATGTCGTTCTCGGCCGCCCACCCGGCCAACTGCTCGAGAAGGTCCCGGTCGTAGACCTCGCCGCTCGGGTTTCCGGGTGAGTTGAGGAAGAGCCCCCGCGTCGCCGGGGATCGCAGTCGCTCCAGCTCGCCGATCTGGAGACGGAAGCCGCTCCCGAAGTCCGTCGGCACCACGACCGGAGTCGCCCCGGTCAGGCTGACGATTGCCAGATAGCTGGGCCAGTAGGGCGCCGGGACGAGCACCTCGTCTCCCGGCCCGAACAGGCAGAAGGATGCGTTGAACAGGGCCTGTTTCACTCCGGCCGAGACCAGCACGTTGTCCGGCTCGACTTCGCCCATTGCCGTGGTCGAGCTCACGTAGGCGGCCACCGCGGACCGGAGCTCCGGTATGCCCGGTGTCGGAGGATACCCGGAGTGGCCCGAGCGGGCGAACTCGACACAGGCTTCGATCGCCACCTCCGGCGTGGGAAACGACGGCTCACCGGCGGACAGATCGATGACGGACTCGCCGGCCGCTTGCATCCGCTTGGCCCGTGCGCTGATAGCCAGGGTTGCGGAAGGAACGAGAGAGGCGATGTTGGTGGAGAACCGCATGTGGGACTCCCGGGCGTCCGGTTGATTGTAGGAGGATGGTCCCCATACTAGTTTCGACGCGGTGCGCCAGGGGGAGTCGGGAGCATCTTCCTCTACGGACGCGGATGTTATGGACGACGCTGCGACGGCGTCAAGACAGGCGATTCGAGAGCGTTCGATGATTACAGAGACCAGTACGCGACTCGCCCCCGGGCAGGTCCTGGACGGTGCGAGGCGGTTCTTCACAAGCGAGGATTCCGTGTATGCGGCGACCGTGGTCGACGAGAGCGATCGACACGTGACCGTGGCGACGTTCCGGAGTCGTCTCGCGATCTCCGCCTGGGAGGACGAATCTCTCGGGGAGACTCGCGTGCGGGTAAGCACTCTCCGCAGGCAGGACGCGGTCGGGAGATTCCTGGCCTGGCTCGAGACGGCGAGTCCGGGCGAGTGACGGAACGCTTCGTGGTCCCGGTCCGGCTTTTCGGTCGGCACCGTGAGCTGGCGGGTGCCGCCGAGCTGTCCGTCGAGCTGGCGGTGGGCGGGACCGTGGGCGATGTGAAACAAGCGCTCGCCGCGCACCCGGGCCTCTCCGGTCCGCAGAGCTTCGCGATCGCCGTGAATCGACGCTACGAGCCGGACGAATCGCCGGTGACGGAGGGCGACGAAGTGGCGGTGATCCCCCCCGTGGCGGGCGGCTGATGGACTCGTCGCGAGCGGGTGCCGGGGACACCCCGGACGGAGTCGTGATCGCGGAAGTCACGGAGGAAGAGCTCGACGGGTCGGTTCTGCTGCGGATGCTTGGAGACGTGTCCGACGGAGCGGTGGTGGTCTTCGAGGGCCGGGTACGCGACCACAACGAGGGACGTTCCGTTCGATGTCTGGCCTACGATGCGTACCGGGAGATGGCGGCAGAGGTGCTGCAGGAGATCGCGCGAGAGGCGGTGCGGTTGATGGGCGCCAGCTCCGTGGGCGTGCGGCACAGGGTGGGTCGCCTCGAGCCGCCGGAAGTCAGTCTGGTCGTCGCGGTTGCGGCGGGCCACCGGAAGCCGGCCTAC
>CANPVW010000144.1 GCA_947581745.1 Candidatus Benthicola azotiphorus | reverse complement strand
CGTCCATCAGTATCGTCAGCGGGCCGTCGCCGACGCGGGCCACGACGTTGCCCAGTCGATCGAAGTGAGCCTCGTCGAAGCCCAGCCGCTCGTACTCGGTCAGGATCCTCCGACAGCGGTCTCCCTCGTGGAGACTCTCCGCCGGGATCGCGATCATCTCACGCAGGAACCGCACTATGTCGGATTCGTGACGGGCTGCCGCGCCCAGCGCGGACTCCCCCCGCTCGCTCACGCCCATGCCTCCCACCCTCCTGCCGTCAGGTGTGCTGCCGGGCGGCGGCCCGGCTTCGAAGAGCGGCCAGCGCTCCCGTGTCGTCGTTGAAGGCGTCAATCGCTTCGTCCCACTCGGCAATCCTCGCCTGCAGGTCGATCCAGAAGCCGGGGCTCCACAACGCGTCCAGCTCATCCACCGTCCGACCCTGCTGTTCGACCCACGTGAAGTACTTGAGATTGTGGATCGTCTTCCGATCGGGATACGTCAGCTCCCGCACGTGGTCCGTCGTGGTGCCCAGGAGCCGACGTTCGAGATCCACGGCCGCGGAGACCGGATCGTACTCTCCACGCTCGACGCGCAGCTCATCCAGCCGCGTGCGATACAGGCTCACGGAGTCCGTGAACGAGGTGAACAGGACGTCGTGTTCGTCCATGTCGAACCAGCGGGCCGTCTTGATCGCAGCGATCAGGTTGCCGATCGACGATATGCCTAGCAGTGGCAACGAATCCACCGCAGCGGAGGGAATGCCCCGGGACAGCAGCAGCTCCCGGCCCGCCGGCTCGTTGAACAGGCGGAGCAGGCGCATCGTCGCCTCGTCGTCGATCGCCGCCACGAAGTCGGTGTTCCGGACGTTGTGGATCCAGGGAACGTGCTTGTCCCCGATTCCCTCGATCCGGTGCCCTCCGAAGCCGGCCCGGAGCAGCGTCGGGCACTGGAGGGCCTCCGCCGCCGTGATCCGGAGGCCCGGATGGCCCTGCTTCAGGAAGTCACCGGCCGCCAGCGTGCCCGCCGAGCCGGTTGCGCTCACCCAGGCCGCCAGCCTGTCGGCCGGGCCGGCCAGCCCGTCGAAGGCCGCCTGTACGGCCGGGCCCGTCACTCCGTAGTGCCACAGGTAGTTCCCGAACTCATCGAACTGGTTGAAGATCACCGCTTCCGGTCGGGTCCGGCGGATCTCCCAGCAGGCGTCGAAGATCTCCTTGACGTTGCTCTCACAGCCCGGCGTGGCGATGATCTCCGCGCCCATGCTCTCGAGCCACTCGAAGCGCTCGCGGCTCATCTCCTCGGGCAGGATGGCGAGGGTGGAGCATCCGAGCAGCACGCTGTCGAAGACGCCGCCGCGACAGTAGTTGCCGGTGGAGGGCCAAACCGCCCGGTGGGCCGTCGGGTCGAACTCGCCGCTGACCAGCCTCGGGACGAGACAACCGAATGCCGCACCCACCTTGTGCGCACCCGTCGGGAATCGCTCCCCGACCAGACCGACTATCCGCGCCCGGACGCCGGACAGCTCGGGTGGGATCTCGATCGCGTTGACCTCGCCGAACCCGCCGGATCGCGTGTCGTTCCGCCACGTGATGCGGAACAGGTTCAGCGGATCAGCCGCCTGCATGTCGATCTCCAGCAACGCTTCCCTGACGGCTGCGTCCGCGGTCGACGGGTCTCTCTGCTGCGCGAAGGTGGGAATGACCACCAGGCGCTCGCGGCAACGGGCGACGGCCCGTTCCCGTGCGGCCTCGTCGACGATCTTCATCTCGCGCTCTCCTCTCCGGCTACCGCTGACGGACCGAGATAGGGCGTGTTCCATCCGAGCTCGTGAAACCGCTTCCACAGCGCCGGGGCGAGGTTGCGAGCCCTGGCGGCCCGGGCTGCCGGGTCCGCGGCGGCGTGGGTGAAGTCTTCCAGCAGCACCCGGCCTCTCGCCACCGTGTGTCGGACCCGAAAATCGGAAGCTCCGTATGCCAGGTGTCCGAACCAGTTCTCGGCGTCGATCGTCGTCGGCGGGGCCGAATCCACCGCGATCACATCCGCGGGAGCGCCGGGAGCGAGCTGCCCGAGCAGCGGTTCGTCCAGGAACCGGCCTGCCACGCGGGCGTTCGTGGCCAGCAGCCCCGGCAGGACGTCGAAGCCGAGAGTCGGGTCTCCCGATCCGCCTCGAAGGCCGAGGAAGGCAGACCTGACGGTCCTCAGCACGTCAGACGACATCCCGTCGGTGCCCAGCCCTATGGCGCATCCCCGTCCCGCCGCCCGCGGGATGTCCATGCGACCGACCGCGTTGTTGGCGTTGGACTCCGGGTTGTGAATCAGGGTTGCTCCGGCCGCAGCGGCCAGGTCGTAGTCCGCGTCCACGACGTGGATCGCGTGCGCCAGGAGCGCCCGGTCGTCCAGCATTCCAAACCGCTCGAGCCGCTGGATCGGCGTGGCGCCGAAAGTCTCGCGGGAGAATACGTCGTCGATCGGGTGCTCCGCCACGTGGATATGCACGCCGGAGCCCGGCGGGCGCCTCTCCGCTACGGATGCCAGAGTTTCATCAGAGAGCGTGAAGCTGGCATGGAGCCCGAACACCGCCCGGATTCGGGGATCCTCCGTCCGATCCGCGAGGAAACGCAGGTTCTCCTCGATCCCCCGCGCCGCGCCATCCGGTCCATTCCGGTCACTCACCTCGTAGCACAGGATGCCCGAGATGCCGGCCTCCGACAGGGCGGCTGCCAGCAGGTCCAGGCTGCCGTCGATCGAGGAGGGCGAGGCGTGGTGGTCGAACACGGTGGTACAGCCCCAACGGACGCACTCTGCGGCGGAGAGCCGGGCGGACAGACCGATCGTGTCGCGGTCGAGGGCGCGGTCCAGTCTCCACCAGAGACGGTCGAGGATCTCCGGGAAGTCACGCATCTCGATACGCGGGTCGAGCCCTCGGGCAAGCGCCGAATAGAAGTGGTGGTGCAGGTTCACCAGCCCTGGCAGAATGAGCCCGCCATGGGCATCGAGGCGCCGCGCGTCCGGATGGGCTGCGAGCACCTGCGCCTCGGAGCCGATGGTCACGATGCGATCGCCGATCCAGGCGACGGCGCCGCTCGGGACGACGGAAGGATCTTCCCAGCTCGTGAGCAGGTGTCCGTTCCCGAGCACGGTGACGTAGCTCATGGGGTCACGCCGGCTCTCGCCTGATCCGGCGTCCGAAGCCGGCAGGCTCGAGGAACTCCTCGCCGGCGGCGTCCCGGTGGTACACCCGCACCCCACGAACGAAGGTGGCCGTGACCCGACCCGCGAGCCGCCGGCCCTCGAGCGGAGTGTATCGGTTCAGGTTGTGGAGGTCCCCGGCACGTACCGTCCACCCGTCCGTCTCATCGATCACCGCGAGATCCGCGTCGAATCCGGGGGCGATGCGCCCCTTGCGCCCGCCGATGCCGAAGAAGGACGCCGGGGCCGCGCACACGACTTCGACCATCCTCGCGAGCGAGATGCGTCCCCTTCGGTAGCCTTCCGAGTACAGGTAGGGCAGGAGCAGCTCCACGCCCGGAACGCCTCCGTAATCTGTCCAGATCGAGCCGGTTCGCTTCTCCGCCGGCCATTCTCCCGCCGCGTGGTCGGTTGCCACGTGCTGGATGTCTCCGTTCGCAACGCCTTGCCACAGGCGTTCGCGATCCTCTTCCGTCTTCACCACCGGGGCCGTCTTGAGGAGCGCGCCCTGAGACTGCAGGTCCTCCTCCGTGAACTCCAGGTACTGGGGACACGTCTCGCCGGACATCGGCAAGCCCTCGCCGCGAGCCTCCGCAATCACGTCGAGGGCTTCGCCCGCGCCCACGTGCACGACATGGATGCGGGCCCCTGTCCTGCGGCAGAGCGTCCTGAGGGTCGAAACGGCCGAGACCTCACCCGCGGCCGGCCGGGACGCCGCGTAGTCCAGCGGTTCGTTCCGTCCCTCTTCGATCAGCCTCCGCGTGATCTCCAGGACCAGGTTCCTGTCCTCGGCATGCACCCCCACCGGTATTCCGAGACGTCGGGTCTCGCGCAGGGCCTGCTCGAGGCCCTGTGCATCCAGGTCCCTGAAGGTCTCCATTCCGCTCAGCATGTAGAGCTTGATCGCCGCCACGCCCTCCGAGACGACTTCCTCGAGGTGCGCAACCCAGTCGGGCTCCTCCATCGCGTTGGCCGAGACGCCGCCCCACAGCATGTAGTCCACTCGCGCCTTCGGGGCGATCACGGCGAGCTTCTCGCGCAGGTTGGCCCCGGAGGTCACCGGAGGCAGCGACGTGCACGGCATGTCCACGACGCAGGTGACTCCGCCGGCGGCGGCGGCGCGGGTACCGGTCTCGAAGTTCTCGCGATGCGTGAATCCCGGGTCGTCGAAATGCACGTGGCCGTCTATCGCGCCGGGAAGGACCAGCTGTCCCTCCATGTCCAGGCGAAGCTCGTCGGCTTCCGCCGGCCTCTGGTCCGGAGGAGCCACCGCCACGATCCGCTCGCCCTCGATGAGCAGGTCGGCGGGGATCGTGTCCGGTCCGCCGACTTCCGGCCCGTCCGGCACGATCCGAAGGTTGTGAAGGCGCGTGCGCATGGATCCACCTATCGTCCGACGGGATTCACCGGATTCGGACGCTTCGCCCTGTAGATCGACTCCCAGGCCGTCCGCATTCGCCACAGGTCCGCCGTATCCAGGGGAAGTCCGTCGGGGTTCACCGAGCCGCCGAGGATCCGCTGAGACGTCCAGGACAGCTCGAGATTCACGTCGTCCCCGATCAACTCGGCGCGATCGGACGCCTCGTCGATCGTGAGGCGGAGCTCGCGACCCCCGATCCGCGCCAGCAGGCCGGCATCCGAGCCCCAGAATCCATCGTCCGAGGACCTCTCGAACGCCTCCGCCGAGGGAAACAGGCGTTCCTTGACGCGGAACGGAGCCCCGCTCTCCGGACAATATACCTCGCAGTTCGAGCATTCGTTGCACGCGCCGGCGAACAGTCCCAGCTGATGCTCTTCGGCGATCGAGAACCCGGTCCCCGGGGCGAGCGACAGTCCGCCGGGTCCGTGGCCGATCACGTGGGTCTGCACCGATCGCGGTGTCGCTTCCCAGGCGAAGATCGCGTCGTTGGGGCAGGCCGAAATGCACAGGTCGCAGTTGATGCAGTCGTACAGCTCGAGAGTGCTGTCGATGCGCCTGGGGGGCTTCCGGTTCGCGTCTGCATGGTAACGGCGCTCGCCCACCAGGGCGGGCACGATGTCCCGGCCGTTCAGCCGGCCGGCCCGCCGGGTGATCCGCAGTACGGCCGACTCGGGGTCGTCGCCGGCCGCCCCCGACTCCTTACGGATCGCACCCGGGAGATCGTCCGGATAGGCCGCGAGGGCCATGAGTCGGTCGATGCCTTCCGGCGGGAGGCCGCCCGGCGACTCGCTCACGGCCTGCGCGGCGTGGCCCCGCGCTGCGAGCACGTAGGCCTCCCGCGAGCTCACTCCGACCCGCTCCATCTCGCGCGCCAGGGCTTTCAGGTATCCGGGGAGCCGCCCGAAGCCCCCCTGCTTGAGGAGGTCGGTGCACGTGGTGACCGGGACCATTCCGCACGCTACGGCCGCGGGAAAGTTCTTCACGTCGATGCCCGCCGAGAAGGAGACAGGAAACTCGAAGCCGAGGTCTTCCCGAAAGCGCTGCATCAGGTTCATGGAGATGACGTGCAGCGGCGCTCCCGACACGTACATCCAGGGGTCGGCCTGGGTGGGGAACATACTGGCGTCGTTCCGGACGACCAGCGTGTTGGTGAACTTCGCTCCCACGCTGGTGCCCCGCGCTTCGGCCGCCTCCCTCAGGCGCGTCAGGATGCCGATCCCGTCGACGTACTGGAGATCCACGTCGAAAGCCTCGCGGCGCAGCTCCAGGTGGTGATACCCGAGCCGGTCGTGCAGGATGGTGCGGACTTCGTCGAAGCCGAGAAGCGTCGGATTCAGCTTGATGATGACATGGAGACCCAGCTCCTCCAGCAGATAGCGGGCGATCGACTCGATCTGGTCGGCGGGACAGCCGTGAAACGTCGACAGGGTGACGCAATCCGAAATCGGCTGCGGTGGCTCCAGCCCCCGGAACCGCGCCAGATCGCCCTTGAGCTCCGAGCGCAGCTCGTCGAACAGGCGCCGGGGCTCCATGAGGCCCCGAATGAATCCGGTGACCTTCTCGCTGCGAATGCCCTCGAGATCGTACCCGACGCTGATGTCGAACACCGTCTCGAGACCGTGTTCCGTCGGAAACCGACCGAACGCCCGGGTCTCCTTGAGGATCTCGATCAGATAGGCGGCCTTGGCGTACTCGCGCAGCGACTCGCCGACCGTGAGCTCCTGCGACCACTCGACGTTGTAGCCGATGTTGGGCGCATGAATGCAGGGACGGGGGATGTCGAGCCGATCGTTCACCTGCACTGTCTTGAGCTCTATGATGCGACTTCCCGCCAGCCACGCGAGGACGATGTTCTGGGCGAGCTGCGTGTGAGGGCCCGCGGCCGGCCCGACCGGTGTCGCCGCACGCCGCGCGAAATGCAGCGCGGAGAAGTCGAGGCCGGGGTCGGGCACCCACCACTTCCGGTCCGGCAGGTCGAACACGGAAGCGCCGGCTTCCGCCTCACGGCACATCCGGCGTGCCAGGTCAATGAACGGGATCGGGCACAGATCGGCCACTACGCCTGCCTCAAGGGGTCGCGGGGACCAGGTCGGAGGCCGCGAACGAATACTCCTCGTCCGCGATCTGCTCCGAGATGTCTATCCGGGCCGACGTGGGATACCCGAGCGAAGCGTCATACGTGACCTCGAATACGGCCGGGTCGCTGGCCAGGTCCCGCGCGAGTCGGTCGAACAGGTCGTCGATCGTGGCGTAGACGTCGTAGGTCTCCGGTGGTGCGGGGATGTCGGACTCCAGCAGCTGCACGGCCGAGACCTTTCCCTCCGACACGCTCACCCGGGCGTTCTCCAGCAGCTGGGGCGGGCAGAAGCAGGACATCCGGTATGTGTACGCGTAGTCCTCGAGTCCGGCCGATTCCCAGCGCGCGCGGGCGGTGGCGAGCGACTTCGCCTCCGGGCCGAGCGGCTCGTCCCCGCACCCGGCCGCAGCCATCCACGCGAGCAGGATCACGAAGCCCGGGACTCCCCGAAGGCGCCGGTTCATGCGGTCACCTTTCGGCGGCTCTTCGGCACCGACGGGAGAGCTGCCGGCGCGTCGCTCATGGGGAGCTCGAAGCGTCTCTTCCCGTCGAACGCGTGGAGCGCTCCGGCGACGGCGCCGGCCGTCGGGACGAGGCCGATCTCGCCCACCCCCTTCGATCCGTAGCCTCCCACCTCGTCGGGGACCTCGACCAGGATGACCTCGATCTCCGGTGTCTCCCTGGCCTTTAGAATTCCGAGGTCCCTGAGCAGCAGGGAGTCCGGGATTCCGTCGGTGCAGGGAAAGTCCTCCGACAGGGCGTAGCCGAGGCCCATGTGCACGCTCCCCTCGATCTGTCCGGCGCACAGCACCGGATTGATCGCCCGTCCCACGTCGTGCGCCGCCACGACCCGCTCCAGGCGCCCCTCATCGTCCAGGATCACGACCTGCGTGGCGTAGCTGAAGGTCATGTGCGTCACCGGGTCCGCGACATCGTCGCCCGGCTTCGTCGTGAAGTCGCACACGTACTCGCCTGGATACTCGCGACCTTCGAGGGCTCCCAGATCGCCGGTCGAAGCGAGGTCGGCGGCCAGCTTCTCGGAAGCGATGCGGCCGGCGGCCGTGAGAAGCGCGGTCGCCCGCGAGGCCGTCGTCATGCCGCATACCACGCGGGGATCGCTGGCCGTCCGGACATCCATCGCGTGCACCGGCAGACCGGTCTCCTGGTGGACGACCTGGCGAAGGACCGTGAACAACCCCTGGCCCATCTCCGTGTAGCCTGTCAGGATCTCCAGGCGCCCGTCCCGCATCACCCGCAGGAGCACCCTCCCGGAGTCGTCCTGCCCGTTTCCGATCCCCGTGTTCTTGATTCCGCAGCCGATGCCGGCGTATCTGGCCTCCTTGTACACGTCGCGGACCGCCTCCAGCGTCTGCCGGATTCCGCAGCTTTCCCGCATCACCTGCCCGGTCGCGAAGCGGTCTCCCGGCCTCAGTATGTTCCGCTCGCGGATGTCGTAGCCGTCGATCCCCACCCTCTCGGCGAGCAGGTCCATAACGCCCTCGATGGCGAACGACGCCTGGTTGGCCCCGAACCCCCTCATCGCACCGCAGGGAGGGTTGTTCGTGTAGACGGTCTTCGCCTCGATGTCCACCGCCGGCACCCGGTAGGGGCCGCAGGAATGTCCAGCCGCCCTCTCGAGGACCTTCATTCCGACGGAGGCATAGGCTCCCGTGTCGCCGATGATGCGGGCGCGCACGGCCGTGAGATGCCCTTCCGCGTCAACGCCCGCCCGATAGTGCAGTCGAATCGGGTGGCGCTTGGGGTGCAGGCGGATCGACTGTTCGCGCGTCAGGATGGTCCGCACGGGTCGGCCGGTGAGGCTCGCCGCGAGCGCCGTCTGGGCCTGAATCGACAGGTCCTCCTTGCCGCCGAACGCCCCGCCGTTGCTCACCAGCTCCACCTCGACGGCTCCGGGTTCGACGCCGAGCACCGATGCGATCTGTGCCTGGTCCTCGTGCACGCCCTGGCCCTGCGTGTAGACCTTGACCGCGGCTTCGCCCGCGGGACCGCCGATGCTCTCATCGCCGCATCCGGACGGCACCGCCAGACACGCTTCCGGTTCCAGGAAGGCGTGCTCGATGCGTTGCGTGATGAAGGAGGCCTCCACCACGTGCGCCGCCGCAGCGAGTCCGGCATCCACGTCGCCGCGAGCGAAGGCGCACACCTCCAGGAGGTTTCCTTCCTCGTGAATGACCGGTGATCCCTCGGCCAGGGCCGTCATCGGATCGGTAACCGGTTCCAGGACCTCGTACTCGACCGCCTGTTCGAGCGCTTCGGCCGCCCGTGCAGCGTGCAGCCGCGTGTCCGCCAGGACGAGCGCCAGCACGTCCCCCACGCAGCGAGTGATCTCGCCTTCGCTCACGAAGACGGGCCAATCGGCCCGAATCAGACCGACACGCCGGCTTCCGGGGACGTCCGGCGCCATGACGACCCGTGCGACGCCCGGCATGTCCAGCACCCGCGAAGCGTCCACGCGCAGTACGCGAGCGCGGGGGTAGCGGCTCAGGACCGCGGCCCCGTGAAGCATGTCGTCGACGCTCATGTCGGCCACGTACGCCTCCTCACCGAGCGTACGCCGCTCTCCCCGATAGCGGAGACCGCTTCCTCCGACCCCGTCCGCATCGACAGCCGCTTGGGGTCCGGTGCCGCGGGATGGTCGGAACAGGCTCGCGCGCCGCGGCCTCCGATCACTTTCGAGCTGGCCGTCCGGCCACGCCTCGGCGGCCGTGAGCACCGCGTCCACTATCCGCTGGTAGCCGGTGCAGCGGCACAGGTGGCCGGTCAGGGCCTTCCGGACCTGCTGCTCGTCCACGTCCCGGGTACGGTCGAGCAGGGAGGCGACGCGGGCGGCTATGCCGGGCGTGCAGTAGCCGCACTGCAGCCCACCCTCGATGACGAAAGCGTCCGCCAGGAGACGGCGACGCGATTCGGAAATCCCCTCCAGGGTGGTGACAGCCGTGCCCTCCACGGATTCCGGCTTCCGGAGGCAGCTCAGCACCGCCCGGCCCTCCACCAGCACCGTGCAGCAGCCGCACGCTCCCTGCGGGGCGCACCCGTCCTTCGGCGACGTGACGCCACACCGGTCACGCAGCACGTCGAGCAGGTGCATGTCCTCCTCGTACGTGACCTTCACGTGTCGGCCGTTCAGCTGGAACGACAGCTCTGGCATCAGATCCCCGGCCTCAAGTGATTGAAGGACAGACGTCGCGGAGACGCCAATAGAGCAGGCGCGCCAGCACCTCGAGACGATACTCGGCGGTCGATCGGATGTCGTCGATCGGCGTCACATCCGATTCCAGGGCCCCCATCAGGTCGGCCGGGCCCGAAACAGGGAGGCCTTCCGCGAGGAGTGACTCCAGCGACCGGCAACGACGCACGGTCGGGGCGACGCTGTTGGCGACCACCCGCCATTCGCCGTCCCGACGCGTCACGGCGACCCCGACCTTCGTGATGGCCTGGGCGGACCGGGATCCCACCTTCTCGAACCACTGAAGGTCGTACGTCCGGCGGGGGACATGGATCCGTGTCAGGAGCTGGTCGGGAGCCAGTCTCATTTCCTTGTAGCCCAGATAGAAATCGGCCAGAGGCAGCTCGACCGTTTCACTGCGCGACCTGAGCTCCAGCACGGCGTCGTAAGCCATGAGCACCGGCACCCCGTCCGCAGCCGGCGAGGCGTTCACGATGTTCCCGCCCCACGTGCCCCGGGTCTGGATCTGCACCGCCCCGACCTGCCGCGCCGCCTCGACCAGCAGCGGCAGCTCCTCCCCGGCCCGGCGGTCGCGAATGACGTCCCAGTAGGTGGTTCCCGCTCCGAGGATCAGCGCGCCGTCCGTCCATTCGTGGCCGCGCAGCTCCGCGACCCCGGACAGGTCGAGCCACTCGTCCCGCCGTGCGGCGACGCGCTCCGGCCACAGGACGCACAGGTCCGTGCCTCCCGCGACCGCGGTCGCACCGGGGTGCCGGTCCCGCAGCTCGAGCGCTTCATCCAGGTCACGTGGCAGGAAGACGGTCACCCGGGCCCTCCCGGCTCGCCGGACGCCGTGGACGCGAGCCATGCCGCGAGCCCGTCGATGATGCCGTCGTAGCCGGTACATCGGCACAGGTTGCCGGCCATCAGCTCCCTCAGGGAGTGCGTGTCCACGAGTTCGCGGTTGCGTCGCACCCACCAGGCGGTCATCACGACTCCCGGCGTGCAGGCTCCGCACTGAGTGGCCCCGCTCTCCAGCAGCGCCGCGAGCTCCTCCTCGGGAACCGCTTCGACGGTCTCCACGGATCGACCCCTCGCCTGCCAGGCCGGAACGAGGCACGAATTCACCGGGACCCCGTCCAGCAACACCGTGCAGGCCCCGCACTCGCCTTCGCCGCACCCCTCCTTGGTGCCCGTCCGGCGCAGCCCGTAACGCAGGAGATCGAGCAGGCGGTCGTGCTCGCCGACCCGCGCGGCCACCTGCTCCCCATTCAGCGTGAGCCGGATCTCCACTCCGTCGCCACTCACGTGAGGCTCCCGGCCGGCGGGCGCTGGCGGAGGATGAGGTCCATCACGGTCTCCGGGGTGAGCGGAACCGATGCCGGGTCTGTCCCCGTGGCGCCGGCCACGGCGTTGGCGACAGCGGGGGCCACTCCGTCGAAGGGCAGCTCTCCGATCCCCTTCGCTCCTCGAGCGCCGTGCGGGTACGGAGACTCCAGGAACTCGACGCGGATCGGTGGCACGTCGCCGGCCGTCGGAATGACGTAGTTCGTGAGCTGTGCGTTCTCCATCGCCCCGTCGCGCCACTTGCATTCCTCGAGCAGCGCCCAGCCGAGGGCCTGGACGACGCCCCCCTGGATCTGGCCCCGGGCGAGGGTCTCGTGCAGAACGCGACCGACCTCCTGCACCGCCACGAAGTCGCGTACGGACACCGCGAAGGTGCGGAGGTCCACCTCGACGTCGGCCACGTACGCGCCCCAGGCATAGGCTCCGTAAGCATCGCCTCGATACGTCTCGTCGTCCCAATGGATGTGCTCCGGCTGCTCGTACTTCGCCTTCCCGATCAGCGGTTCGCCGGGATGGGAGCGGTGCCACTCGCGTATCGCCTCCCGTATTGCCCGGCCGTCGGCATCCGCCGGAAGACCGGTCCGCGTGCGCAGGTCGTCGCTCGCCTTCTCGAGCAGTCCCCCGACCACCATCACGGTTCGGGATGCCACCGTCGGGCCGCTGTTCGGCACGAGCGACGTGTCCGCCGGAGCGATCGTGACCGCCTCGGCCGGCACGCCGAGCCGATCGCAGACGAGGCTCGTGAACACGGTGAGGGTTCCCTGTCCCATCTCCACGTTGGCCGTGCGCACCTCGATGCGTCCGTCCGGCAGGCCGGCGACGTGAACTTCGGAGTCGAGGAACAGCTCGCCCGACCCGGTGAACCCGGCTCCGTGAAAGAAGGTCGCCAGGCCGATGCCACGTCGACGGGTCGGCTCGGCAGCGTTGAACCCGGCGTGCGCCGTGCGTCGCTCGTAGTAGTCGGCGAGGTCCAGGGCACGATCCAGCACCTGCACCCGGTCGGCGCCGTCCGCGATCACCTGCCCGGTCGCCGTGGAGTCCCCGTCCCGGATCAGATTGATCTTCCGGATCTCCACCGGATCGATCCCCAGCTCGGCCGCGATGCGGTCCATGTGTCTCTCGCACGCGAACAGGCTCTGGGGCGCCCCGAAGCCCCGGAAGGCGCCGAACGGCGGCGAGTTTGTGAACATCGCCCGGCCATCGATTCGCACGTGGTCGCAGGCGTACGGTCCTGCCGCGTGGATGATCGAGCGGCTGAGCACCACCGGTGACAGCGTGACGTACGCTCCTCCATCGAGGACGACCTCGATGTCCTGTCCCAGCAGTTTGCCGTCGCCATCCACGCCCGTACGGTGCCTCACCCGGGACGGATGCCGTTTGGTGGTCACGGCCAGGTCTTCGGACCGGTCGTAGATCAACTTGACCGGGCGGCCCGCCTTGAGGGCGAGGAGGGCCGCGTGAAGGGCGATCCCCGATGGGAACTCCTCCTTGCCGCCGAAGCCGCCTCCGGTCGCGGCCTGGATGATCCGTATCCGGTCCGGAGTTCTGCCGAGCGCGTGCTCGAAGGCCTCCACGATGTAGTAGGGGCACTGCATGGAGCCCGCGATCGTGATCACGCCGTCCTCTTCCCAGGCCAGCATCCCCTGCGTCTCCAGGTACACGTGCTCCTGGGCGCCCGTCTCGTACACGCCCTCGATCACGTGCGGCGCCTGGGCCAGCGCCCGCTCGACCTCCCCTTTTTCGATCCGGAGCCGCTTGAGGACGTTGTCGTCTCCGTACTGGATCCGTTCCCGATCGGGAGTGAGCCGGAAGTCGAGCACGGGGGGCTCGGCGTCCACATCGACGTGCACGGCCTCGACGGCTCGTCGCAGTTCCTCTCTGCGGGGATGCGCCAGCAGGAGGACGGGTTCGTGGAGGTGTCTCACCCGTCCGTGCGCGAGCACCGGCTGGTCCTCTTCGATCAGGAAGATCGCGTTGGTGCCCGGGATGTCGCGGTGGTCCACCACCGTGAACTCCGACCAGTCCACGGAGTCGTCGAATCGGATGCCTCGGATGCGGCCGCGAGCGGCGGGGCTTCGGACCGTAGCTCCCCACAGGAAGCCATCGACCGGAAGATCGTCGACGTAGAGCTCCCGTCCGGTCAGTTTGGAGAGGCCTTCGACGCGCTTCACGCCAGCTCTCCTGCCCGAGTTGCCTGCCCGCGGCGGCGCCGCGGTCGAACATACAAGTGTGTGTCATGCCCGTCCGACAGGCAATAAGGCACGGCCCGGATCAATCCGGACGCTGGTTCGGCTCGATTCGCGGCCCTAGCTTGGATGAACCGGTTGCGGTTCGCACGATCCACGGAGAAGACGGATGAGCAGTCCGACACGGGAGGAATTCCTCCGGGAGGCCGTTCGAGTCGCTTCGGAGAACGTCGCCGAGGGTGGCGGACCGTTCGGGGCCATCGTGGTCCGGGACGGCGAGGTGGTGGCGCGGGCCGGGAACGCGGTGACGCGGGCCAACGATCCGACGGCGCACGCCGAAGTCGAGGCGATCCGCCAGGCTTGCCGGGCGCTCGAGACGTTCCAGCTCGATGGCTGCGAGATCTACACGAGCAGCGAGCCCTGCCCGATGTGCCTGGGCGCCATCTACTGGGCGAGACCCAGGGCCGTGTACTACGCCAACGGGCGCGAGATCGCGCTGGCCGCCGGGTTCGATGACGATCATATCTACGAGGAGTTCCTTCTCGCCCCGGAAGAGCGACGCTATCCGGCGATTCGCCTGGACATCGAAGATGCGGAGGAGCCGTTCCGACGGTGGGCGGAGAAGGACGATCGGGTCGAGTACTGAGCTCCGCATCCTCGAGCGAGGAAGGTCCCATGACAGGTCGTGACTCCGGGCCGGAGAGACTCCTGGAGATCTGTGCGGCCGTGCTGATGTCCATTGCCACGGTGGCCACGGCGTGGTGCGCGTATCAGTCGGCCGAATGGGGCGGGGAGCAGGCGTTCCTGCTCGGAGAGTCGCAGCGCGCGGGTCGCGAAGCGGACCTCCATTCGGCCCTCGCGGCGCAGAAGAGAAACCTCGACGTGGCGGTGTTCATGGAGTGGATCGGGGGTCGGGCGACCGGCAACGAGTCACTGACGGAGTTCTATGCCGAGCGCTTCCCACCCAACCTGGGCGTCGCGGTGGACGCGTGGCTCGCCACCGATCCGTTCACCAACCCCGACGCTCCCCCGCACCCGTTCGCGATGCCGGAGTACCGGGTCGCTCAGGACACGATGGTCGAGCAGGCGACCGCGTTGTCGGAGGCCAAGTGGGCCGAAGCGCGCCAGGCCGACGAGAACGGGGATGCTTTCGTGGCCCTGACCGTCATCTTCGCTTCCGTGCTGTTCTTCGGCGGAATAGAGCAGAAGTTCACCGATCGGCGGGTGCGGGTCGGAATCCTGGCGATCGGATCGCTGATGTTCGTGGGCGGCCTGATCGCGATGCTGAACAACCCTCTCCACTTCGGGTGAGCGCAACACTCACGGACATGATCCCCGTCCCTCCGCCGGCTTTGCAATCGCGGCGCGGTCGATGCATCTTGCCGCGCACGGGAAGGACCGCCGCGCCCGCCCCCGCCGCGTTCCGAATGCGGCCATCAGTGGACCCTCTGCAACTCGACAGGCACTGAGACCGATGAACGACAAGATTCTCGAACTGCTGGGCGACGATGCCACCCACCTCCTCGAACACAAGTGCGAGGGAATCACCACGGACCGGATCCATGCGCCGGGGCCCGACTTCGTGGACCGCGTCTACTCGATCACGGACCGCAACAACCGCACGCTCGGAAATCTGGAGTGGATCTTCCAGCATGGTCGGCTCGCGGGCACCGGCCACGTCTCGATCCTCCCGGTGGACCAGGGGATCGAGCACTCGGGCGGG
>CANPVW010000143.1 GCA_947581745.1 Candidatus Benthicola azotiphorus | reverse complement strand
GATCTCAGTCCTTCCGCCCGCCGGCACCGGATGCGGGAGCTCCACGCGGGCGATCGTGCCCATGACCTCGTGGGCCAGGTCCTGCCCGCCGCCGGCCACACGGTCGATGCTCATGCCGCTCCCATCGCACGTGAAGTCGAACACCGATTCGCCGAACAGCAGCGGCGGGACCGCGAGGAGATGAGACTTGCTCTCCGGGCTGCAAAGGTTCGCGTCCAGCTTGAGCCACAGCACCGCGAGCGCGTGCGGCGAGTGGTTGTGATACCGGATCGTCTCGGATCCGGAGAGCCCCTGCGCGGATGGATCGAGCGTCGCCTCGATCCGGTAGTCCACTTTCTGCTGCCAGTAGTCCGGTCCGGGACGCCCGGCGCCGGTGCGGATCATGTTGGGCGCCGGAAGATCCAGCGGCCCGAACGGCGATCGGACCTTCCAGCCCGGACTCTCCTCCTGCCCGGCGGCCACGGCCGGCACGAGGAAGAGGAGCGAGGTGATCAGTGTGGTCGTGCGTGGGATGCGTCCGCAGGGCGAGCGGCGCCGAATCATGAGAGCCTCCTCCAACGTCCGCCGGGAGATGGGTGCACGGGAACGCGGCAAGATGCGACGGATGGTGGTGCATTCTCAAGTCGCTCGTGTCCCGGAATTGCCGGGTCCCGGCGGGAGCGTCTATCCTGCGTGTTCTCGCTACCGCTGCCCTAACTGGAGATCGGATGACAGACCGACCCATCCGCCGGTGGATCGCGACCGGTCTGGCAGGCCTGCTGCTCGCCGGCGGCGTCCTGGTAGCCGGTCGCTTTCCGACCAACGGGACGGACTACGGGTTCTGGTCCGTCGTCCCGCCGGTCGTCGCGCTGGTGCTGGCCTTCGCCCTGCGGGACGTGATCGCGGCGCTCTTCATCGGCATCGTTCTCGGGGGTGTGATCAGCGGAAAGCTCAACATCGTGCAGGAATTCCTGATCCCGTCGATCGGATCGCCGGGCTTCGGGCTCATCCTGCTGGTGTACCTGTGGGCGCTGGGCGGCCTGATCGGACTGTGGACCCGGACGGGGGGCGCCATGAGGTTCGCCGACTGGGCCGGCGCCAGGGTGGCCCGGGGTCCACGATCGGCGAAGCTCTTCGCCTGGGGGATGGGGCTCGTGTTCCACCAGGGCGGAACGATAAGCACGGTGCTCACCGGGACCACCGTGCGCCCGGTGTGCGACCGGAACCGCGTTTCGCACGAGGAGCTGTCCTACATCGTCGATTCGACGGCCTCGCCCGCGGCATCCATCATCCCGTTCAACGTGTGGCCCATCTACGTGGGAGGTCTGGTGGCGGGCACGGTGCCGGTGATCGCCACGCAGGAGGAGGCGATCGCGTTCTTCTTCAGGGCGGTGCCGTTCAACTTCTACGCGATCTTCGCCGTCCTGATGACGCTGCTCGTGGCGTGGGACAGGTGGCCGTGGCTCCCGCGGCGCATGCGCGCGGCGATGAGGCGCTCGCGCGACAGCGGCCTGCTCGACCGGGTGGGCGCGGAGCCGATGGCCTCCGAGGAGCTCACGCTTCTCCGGGTCCCGGAGGGCTACCGACCGAGCCTGGTGGACTTCTTCGGACCGATCGGCACCCTGCTGGCGGTGGCCGTCGTCCCGTTCGTCGTCACGTTCTACATCCGGGGGAACCGGGAGTCGCCCTCGCTCCCGATCGGCGAGGCGTTCGTTCTCGCGGTCCTCGCAGGAATGGCGATCGCGCTCGTTCGTGGTATGAAGCTTCGCGACGTGATGGACGGATTCATCGACGGGTGCAAGGGCGTGACGATCGGGGCACTGGTGCTCGCGCTCGCGGTCACCCTCAAGACCGTCGCGGAATCCCTCGGGACCGCGACCTACGTGGTCCAGACCGTGGGGCCGTGGGTGAATCCGATCGCGCTTCCCGCCGTTCTGCTGCTCGTGACCATGTTCGTGGCCTTCTCCACGGGAACGTCGTTCGGCACGTATGCGGTGCTGTTTCCCGTCACGATGCCGCTCGCCTGGTCCGTCCACCCGGATCCGCAGTTCCTGGTGCTGTGCTTCGCGGCGGTGACCGGCGGAAGCGTGTTCGGCGACCAGTGCTCGCCGATCTCCGATACGACGATCCTCTCATCCGTGGCTTCCGGATGTGACCTCATGGACCACGTGACGACGCAGCTGCCGCTGGCACTGATGGCGGCAGCGGCCGGCGCCGTCCTGTATACGGTGCTGGCCGCGCTCGTCGTCTGAAATTACGTTCGGGTCGGGCAGTTACCGGAGCTCGGCGGCCGGATTTCTTCCTGGGAGGTTCTTCTTGAGCGACAGCGGAGCGAAGTCGGCTCTGATCCTGGGGGCGTCGAGCGGTTTCGGTGAGGCCGCGGCGCTGGAGTTCGCGAAAGCGGGATACGACGTCTTCGGTGTTCACCTCGACCGGCGGGCCGGGCTCGCCCGCGTCGAAGAGACCCGCGCGGCGATCGAGGCGGAAGGTGTGCAGGCGAAGTTCTTCAACGTCAACGCGGCCAGTCCGGACAAGCGGGACCAGGTACTCGACGAGATCGCGTCACGCGCGGAACCCGGATCGGTCCGTGTCCTCCTCCACTCGCTCGCCTTCGGCACGCTCCGACCCTTCGTGTCCGATCGCCCGGGAGACGGGATCACGATGGAGCAGATGGACATGACGCTCACCGTGATGGCGCACTCTCTGGTCTACTGGGCCCAGGGCCTCGTGAGCCGCGGCCTGATGGGCGAGGGCGGGAGGATCTACGCCATGACGAGCTCGGGCGGCGACCGGGTGATCCCGTCCTACGGCGCGGTCTCGGCCGCCAAGGCCTCTCTCGAGTCGCACTGCCGACAGCTCGCGCTCGAGCTCGCGCCGCGCGGAATCACCGCGAATTCGATTCGCGCGGGGGTCACGGACACGCCGGCGCTTCGCAAGATCCCCGGCGCGCAGCACATGATCGAGGAAGCGAGACAGCAGAATCCACACGGCAGGCTCACGACCCCCGCGGATGTCGCCCGGTGCATGGTGGCCCTGGCGGCCGAGGGGACGGCCTGGATGACCGGCAACGTCATACGGGTGGACGGCGGGGAGGACTTCGTGGGATCCATGCCCTCTACGGGATGATCGCATGTGGCGGAACAGGCAGGACGAAGAGGGGCTGGCACGCCTGGCCTCCTGGGCGGTGCGGGATCGGGCGCGGGCCGTGCGTGACGAGATCGCCCGCCCGTGGCGACGCGGTCGCCACACGCCGGAGGCGGAAATCGGCCGCTGGGCCGGGTTCGGGCTCGCCGTCGGAGCGCTGGTCCTGGGCGTCGGCCTGGCTTTGGTCGCGACCCTGTCCGAGGAATGATGCTCGCGGTCTGTGGCGTGCAGATGGACCCGCGCCGCGGAGAGGCCAGCGCCAACGCGCGTGCGGCCTGCGCGGCGATCGAGGCGGCGGCGGCGGAAGGCGCCCGCCTGGTCGTGTTTCCCGAGGCGTCTCTCACCGGGTACGTGTTCCACGACCGGGACTCGGCCCACGAAGCGGCCATCGAGGCCGAGGGCGGCGAGCTGGCCGAGATAGCCGGGGCGTGCCGCGCCACGGGGGCCTGGTCGGTCGTCGGCGCGGTGGAGAGGGCCGGGGAGCTGCTGCACAATTCACTCTTCCTGGTCGGACCGGAGGGACTCGCGGGCCGCTACCACAAGCTCCACACGCTGTGCCTGGGCGTGGACCGATTCACGACGCCCGGGTCCCGGCCGCCCTCCGTGTTCGACACGCCGCTTGGCCGGATCGGCCTGAACATCTGCTACGACGGCACGTTTCCGGAGACGGCGAGGGCCCTGAAGCTGGCGGGAGCTCAGCTCATCGTGCTTCCCACGAACTGGCCGAACCTGTGGCTGAAGCGCGAACAGGTGCGGATGCGCGCGTACGAGAACCACGTCAACTACCTGGCGGTCAACCGCGTCGGTATCGAGGAGGGAGTGGAGTTTCACGGCGGAAGCATGGCCGCCGACCCGCGCGGCGAGATGATGGCCGAGCTCGGCGACGGTCCGGGCTTCCTGCACGTCGAGTTCGATCTCCGGGCGGCTGACGCGAACCGGGTGATCGTGCAGGGCGGAGAGTACGAGTACGACTACGTGGCGGATCGTCGTCCGGAGCTGTATGGAGGTTTGACCGACGCCCCGCCGGCCGGTGAGCCGAGCGGGAGCCGGCGGGCCTGAACGTGCCGGGGCCCGGCACCGGTCAGCGGTTCACCCGGTCAGGTGCAGGGAGATACCGAGGGAAGCGTCGGGTGCAACGGCTCCTCGAGCTCCGGCGACTCCAGTCGGATCTCATCGAGCGGCGCCACGCTCGCCGGAAGGTCCGGTGCGAGCACGTCGACCGTCTCCAACCGGGTCGGGTCCACATTACCCTGCAGCGTCTCCACGCTGAATCCCGCGAACAGGAGGACGGCACAGCTCCCCGCCATTCCCAGGATCTCCGATATTTCGACTCGCCCGATCATCGTTCCACCCTTCCACATCGTTCCCCGTGGGCGCCGCGGCGGTCTTCCGCCGCCTCTCACTCAGTTGGACACCAGCAGGGGCCGGATCGTTGGCTCTCTCTACGATGTTGGACAGCGGGCGGTTTCCGACCATTCCGTTCGAAAGAGGTCATTCGAACGAGATGCGCACGATCCGTCCCCCGGGGCCGACGAGCCAGCCGGCGGTCCGGGATGCGATGCCGAGACCCCAGTAGCTCGCCGTGTCGGCGGCGAGCCA
>CANPVW010000142.1 GCA_947581745.1 Candidatus Benthicola azotiphorus | reverse complement strand
CAGCGCGCCGATCACCTCGTAGAGATGTCGGATGTCGTCGAGGGTGAGGCTTCGCACTTCGACGCCGCGTCTCGGAATCACCGTGACGAATCCCTCCAGCTCCAGCTGAATCAGCGCATCGCGGAGGGGTTGGCGGCTGATGCCGAGCTCGGCGGCCAGTCGCTTCTGGTCGATGAAGGTACCGGGCCGCAGATCTCCCGAGTTGATCGCGCGACGGAGGTGTTCGTACACCTGTTCGCGCAGCGACTTGAGACGAAGGATCTCCCGTCCTTCCACCTCTGACTCCGATCCTGGGTGTGAGGCGCGGTCGGGACTTGCCCGGGCGACTGATATATTAGATATCAGGCCATGGAGCCGCAACCGGTTTCCCCGCCCGGAGTACCATGTTATCCTCTGCCGCCATGCACACCCCGCCACCCGTCCGCCTTCGAACGATCGCACTCCCGGTCGAGCACGGGGGCTGGGGTTTCCTGGCCGAGCCCGTGCTGTTGGGTCTCGCGCTGGTCCCTTCTTTCGCCGGTTGCGCGATAGGCATCGCGACCGTTGCCGCGTTTCTGATGCGCCATCCGGCCAAGCTCTACTGGAGAAACCGCCGGCGGCTCGATCTGTCGCCCCGGTTCAGACTGGCTCGCCGTTTCGCGCTTCTGTATGCGTCCCTTGCCGCCACGGGTTTCGCGGTCGCGTTTCTCCTCGCGGGCTGGAAGCCACTCGTTCCGTTCCTCGTGCTCAGCCCGCTGCTCGCCGCTTTCGGAGCGTTCGACCTGAGCAATCAAGCTCGCCGTCTGCTCCCGGAGCTCGCCGCGCCGATGGGGCTGGCGGCTTCGGCGCCGGCGATCGCTCTCGCCGGCGGCGTCGCCTGGACTCCGGCCCTGGTCCTGTGGATCCTGCTGCAACTGCGCGCGATCCCCTCGATACTGTACGTGAGGGCCCGTCTCCGACTGGAGAGAGGCAAGGAAATGAGCCGCTTCCCGGCTGGTGCCGCCCATCTGGCAGCGGTAGCGCTCGGGATCGCGCTGTGGCAGGCAGGGCTCTCGCCGCTTTCGACGTGGATCGCCCTGCTCCTTCTTCTCGCGCGCGCCGTGCTCGGACTCTCGCCGTACCGCCGGCCGGCGAAGGCGAAACAGGTCGGCTTCTCGGAGCTCGCTTTCGGACTCGGCTACGTTCTCGTAACCGTGCTCGGCTACCGCCTGGAGCTCTAGGTGTCCGCCGCCGTGATCGAATGGTCGGTCGTACTGACCTACTTCGCGCTGACCCTGTGGCTCGGAAGCCGGCTGGGCCGGGACCAGCGTGACCTGGAGGACTACTTCCTCGCGGGACGTCGAACGCCCTGGTTCGCGGCGTCTCTCTCCATCGTGGGCACCGAGACGTCCACACTCACGTTCGTTGGCGTCCCGGCGATCGCCTTCACGGGAGACTTAGGGTTCCTGCAGGTCGCCGCCGGCTACGTTCTGGGGAGGTTCCTCGTGGCCTGGTGGCTGGTGCCGGCTTACTTCGAGGGGACCATCAGCACCGCCTACGAGCTGCTCGCGCACCGGTTCGGTGATCCGGTGCGTCGGTTCTCGTCCCTGGTGTTTCTGGTCTCGCGGGTGCTCGCCGACGGAGTTCGCCTGTTCGCGACGGCCCTGGTTCTGCAGGCCCTCCTGCCGATGTCCCTCTGGCTCGCGATCCTGCTCGTGACGGGCGTCACGCTTTCGTACACGATGCGTGGCGGCCTGCGGGCCGTGATCTGGAACGATGCCGTGCAGCTCGTAGTCTACGCCGGTGGGGCCGGGCTCGCGGCGTGGTTTCTGCTCCGCGATCTCCCGGGAGGCTGGCCTGCTGCGTCAGGTATCCTCGCGGCCGCGGGAAAGCTGCGCGTGTTCGATTTCGGGTGGGACTGGTCTCGGCCCTACACGTTCTACGCGGGGCTCGTGGGCGGCGCGGTCCTTACAATGGCCACCCACGGCACGGACCAGATGTTCGTGCAGAGGATCCTCGCCTGTCGGTCCGCGCGCGACGCGCGGAAGGCGGTCGTGGCCAGCGGCCTCATCGTGTTCGCCCAGATGGTCCTGTTCCTGTTCATCGGCTCGCTGCTCTTCGCGTTCTACGAAGCCTTCCCGCCTGCCTCGCCGTTCGCCTCCGCCGACCAGGTGTTCGCCCGGTTCATCGCGACGGAGATGCCGCCCGGTCTGGGCGGCCTGGTGATCGCCGCGGTGTTCGCCGCCGCCATGTCCACGCTGTCCTCCTCGATGAGCTCTCTGGCATCCGCGTCGACCTTCGACTTCCGGCGCGCGCGCGGACCATCGGGCGACGGGGCACTCCGCCGCTCCCGGACCCTGACGGCGGCCTGGGCGATCGCGCTGGCCGGCGTCGCCGCCCTCGCGCGCGCCTGGGGATCGGTGCTGGAGGCGGGGCTCACGATCACATCGATCACGTTCGGGCCGGTGCTCGGGGTGTTCTTGCTGGCGGTCCTCGGACGAAGAATCCGCGCCGGCACGGTGATCGGAGCAATGGTCGTCGGCCTGCTCGGCGCGACTGGAGCCCGGCTGTTCACATCGCTCGCCTGGACCTGGCTGACTCCACTCGGTGCCGTGGTGACGATGGGTCTCGGATGGTTGCTGGGCCGGTCGGAGACCTTCGAAGAAGAAACGGGGAGGCGGAATTCCGCCTCCCCGTAAGGGGCTTGCACCGCTCCGCAGGGTGGACCGCCCCGATCGAGTGAGCCTCGCTTCAAATCACTTCACGGATACTGCGTCCGTGCCGGAGAACCCGGTTCCCTCGTCGGTCATGCCTCTGAGGACGAGCTCGGTCGTCGCGGCCGTCACGCCCGCCGCCACGATATCCTGAGTGTTGAAGTGGAACAGTGCGTCGTTCAGGCCGTCCCCGTCGAGGTCGGGCCACGACACCATCAGCTTGCCGTGCGGGTTGCCGGCGACATGAGCGTCCGGATCGGCGCCGTCACCCAGGGTGACGGTCGTCGGATCGATCGTGGTGGCGTCGAATCCGTCGCCGGCTCCGCCGTCGGCCACCGAGAGGACGGCCACCGCGATCTTGCCGCGGCTCTTCACGTTGATGTTCCGCGGGCCCTCACCCTGCGTCAGCTTGAGCATGATGTCGATCACGGCGGCGTCCGAGCATACGCCGTCGAACTCCACCACGTAGCCCGGAGTGGTCTCGGTCCGGTTCAGGTCGTCCCACCCGATCGCGCCCCCGAAGCCGGCCGTCGCCACGAAGTGAATCGCGTCCTCCTCGACCAGGACTCCGCCCGCGTCGTCGGGCTGTCCCGAGAGCCAGGCGGCGAAGTCGAAGGTCTCGCCCGACACCCACATCCAGCCGGCGTCCGCGGGCGTAGTTGCCGGATCCTGGTATCCGCCGATCCAGTAGCCGCTGCCGCCGATGCTCGGGACCACGGATGCGAAGTTCGACAGAATGAACGCGTTCTCGTCAGCCGTGGTGACCGAAGCCAGGTAGCCCTGACAGGACCCCGAGCTCATGGCCTGGGCCGACTCTCGGGCTTGCTCCCAGTTGATGCCGCCGGGAACCGCCACCGCATCGTACAGGTGCCCGTCGTCCGCGTTCAGTACGGGCACGGCACCCAGAACGGATGCCGATACGGTCAGCCCGCTCGGATCGCCGCTCGCCGGACCGGGATCCACGGGCGTCGAGTCACATGCCGCGAGCGCCGCGACACAGAGTCCAGCCATGCTCCATCGCAGGTGATGCATGGGCCGCATGTTGTTCGCCTCACGATTGAGGGAATGTCTCCAGAAGATCGCGAGGACTTGAGGTGCAACGCGCGTACCACCCCGCGTGGATGTGGAGCTCAATGGTAACTCATTATGTGAGAATATTTTACAGATGAACGCGCGCGCAGGCGCGATTCCCCGGCGAGGTGGGACGCTCCACAGGTTGCGTCGGTGGACAATCTTTGCGCAGCCGGCGATTCCGTGCCGCGGCGGCGTCAGCCGGACGGGAACTGACGCAGCAGCTGCTGGAAGCGTGGATGGTCTCGCAGACGATCGAGGTCGGGATCCTGCGCGATCCAGTCCCGGTTCCCGAACCCGGCCTCCACCGCCTTCTCCAGGCACTCGATCGCCTGGTCGGGACTGTCCTCCAGCGAGTAGAGGCAGGCGACATTGTATCGGACCCCGGCATCGGTGGGATCGATCTCCAGAGCCCGCTCGGCCCACCGCAACCCGGCATCCCGCTCACCGCAACGGCACAGGCTGACCGCCCGCATCGTCGCTGCGCGCGGGTCGTCCGGATTGAGCTCCATGTGCTTCTCGGCTACGGCCAGTGCCTTGCGATACCCGACAGTCGCTTCGTCTTCCCTGCCCAGAGCCTCGAGCGCCTGAGCTGCGAAGAACGCCGCCTGGTAGTCCTCGCGCACCTCGGATGCCTCCTGGAACAGGCGGGCGGCATCTTCCAGGCGGCCGTGGGCGAAGCACCCGCGGGCGTAGAAGTAACGGGCATCGAACTGGTTCGGGTCCAGCCGAATGGCGGCCTGAAACTCGGCCTCTGCTTCCTCGAACCGGTCGGCCTGGAGGAGGGCGAAACCCCGTGACCCGTGTGCCTCCGACAGCCCGGGACTCAGCTCGAGCGCCCGGAGACTGGCTTCGTCTGCCTTCTCCAGGTCGGCACCGCTACCCGGGTAGTACATGTGGGTGAGCAGAATCGAATCCGCGACTCCACACCACGCGAGGGCGAAATGCGGATCCACTTCGACGGCGCGCTCGAACATCTGGCGCGCGTATTCGAGGCTCTTTCTGCGGCTCTGACGGAAGAACTGCTTTCCACGAAGGTAGAACTCGTAGGCCTCGACGTCGTCAGTGGGATTCCGTGCGAGCGCTTCCCGCTCTTCCGGCTTCAGGATCCCGCGCAGCGCTTCCACGACGCTGGCTGCGATATCGTCTTCGATGTCGAACACGTCCTTCATCTCGCGGTCGTATCGCTCGGACCACAGGTGGTACCCGCTGGCGACTTCGACCAGCTGCGTCGTGACCCTCAGGCGGTCGCCGGAGCGTTGGACGCTTCCCTCGAGCACGGCCCCCGCCCCGAGCTCCCGGCCTATCGTCCGCACGTCGCCGGCCTTCTCCTTGTAGGCGTACGCCGAAGTACGCGCGACTACCTGCAGTCCCTCCATGTGCGCCAGCTGATTGATGATCTCCTCGCAGATCCCATCGCTCAGGTACTCGTCCCCGGCGTTGGCGCTGAGGTTGGCGAACGGAAGGACGAGGATGTCGGTCGGCCGGCTCGCCTCGGCTGCGGCCGGGGCAACGCGGTCCAGTGCTCGTCGCCGCCGCTCGGGTGCGCCGAAGCGCCAGGCCGCGCCCGCGATGATCGGAAGCAACAGCGCCCAGCTCACCACCACGAAGTCCTCGACGCCGGCCGAGAGGGCGAAACGTCCGGTGGCCCAGTCCGTGAACTCGAGCAGCCCCCAGCCGGCGGCCAGATACACGCCGATCACCTGCGGAACGCGCCGTCGCAGTAGCTCGTTCACCAGCCTGGCGGACATCTGCTCCTCCAACGCGGGACGTCGGGCGCGGACGCCGGCTCACTTCCGTGGATGCCTCCGCATACACACGAAGCGCCGGAAAGTCGCTCAGCCTACGGGAACGCCGAACAAAGCCTTGAACTGCCAGTCCCTGCGACCTACATCGCAGCCGCGTCCGCTTCGTCCTCCGAGTCGTACATCATCCCGGCCACCATTTCCGCCACGATCCGGTCGGCGTCATACATCACGTGGAGGGCCGCCCGAATGGCCCGCACATCGACCATCACGTTCCGACCCTGTTCGGGCAGGTAGATGAAGTCGCGCGACAGGCCGTTGATGTTCCGGTCGAAGTTCAGTCCCACCAGATCGAGCTCCGGCGTGACGGCAGGCGACCCGCTGTTGCCCCCGTACGAGTCCGTCGTCGACACGAAGTTGAGCGGGGTGCTCAGGTCCAGGCCTTCCGGCGGGGTCTTCCAGCGCTCGGGGAGGTCCCACTCCTCTCCGATGCCCACCCCTCTGCCATGACTGAAGTACCGGTCGTAGAGCCCGAAGAAGGTGGTGTAGGGCGGGGCCAGGGTTCCGTTGTACGCGTACCCCTTCACGATCCCATCCGCGATCCTGGGGGAGAACGAGCCGTCCGGCGGAATGTCGCTTCCGTATACCTCGAACCGGACGCGCCCGAGATCGGCCTGCAGGTCGTTCTCCTCCCCCGTCAACGCACCCATGGCGGGTCGGTACTCTCGCGTCACGGGCAGGATCGCCGCGACCAGGGCGATCATGGGGTCTTCCGCTGACAGCGTGCCGGCCTCGACTGCGGCGAGCGTGGCTTGCCCGCTGTCCAGGACGCTCTCTTCCAGCATCGCCTCCGCCGCCGGCAGCGGCTCCATGCCTCGGAGCGCCGCCCGCGTGATCGGATGATCAGGACCCAGGTAGCGCTCGAAGTCGGCGAATCGGAGGGCCAGGAAGCCCGCCTCGAGCTCGGGCGCGCGGTCGTCGATGCGCTGCAGCTCTTCCATCAGCTCCGCCATCTCCTCGTCCGCCACGCCCCTCGCGCGGGCTTCGAGCACGGCATCCGCCGCCATGGCCCGCGCCATCGTGATCGACCCGGCGCGCGTGTTTCCGATCCCCTGGAAGGCCCCGGAGGCGGCCGCCCACTCCCGCTTCTCCACCTGGATCGCCTCCAACCTGGCGAACAGGCTGCCGTACGTGGCGTTCAGCTCGGCGTCGGCGGCGATCGCGGCCTGCAGCTTGCGCTCGGCGTCCGCCTTGCGGGCCATGATCACCGGGTTGTTTAGCGCTTCGAGACGGCCGCTGCTCGCCTTCCAGGAGTTGGACAGCCCGAACATCCAGTTTCGGATATCGAGAGCGCGAGCCTCCTCCGGGTACGCGTGGCGGTAGTCGGCCAGCACATCGAGGCGGGTGCCCAGGAAATCGACGGCGATCGGCACCGACACGTCGCGCTGATACTCGAGCTGTGAGATCGTCTTCAGCCGGTTCGTCTGGCCCGGGTTGCCGATGATGAACACCGGATCGCCAGGCTGCACGCCCTCGCCCCACCCGAAGTAGTGTTCGGGCCGATAGGGCTCGCCGTTCTCGTAGACACGCAGAAAAGCGAAGTCCAGGTCGTAGCGCGGATAGGTGAAGTTGTCCGGATCGCCGCCGAAGAAGCCGAGCTGCAGCTCCGCCGCCACCACCAGTCGAACGTCCGTGAAACGATGGAACACATAGGCCGAGTAACGGCCCCCGTTGTACAGTCCGATCACCTGGACCCAGATGGAATCACCCGCCGAGGCATACTCGGTCTTGAGGCGCTGCTGGATCTCTTCGATCACCCGGCCGCGGGCCGCGTCCCGATCTTCCTCGGCCGCCGCGTCCGTCACGGCGAACACGTCGTCCGAGATGTCCTGGACGGCGATCAAGTGGTCCGCGTAGTAGCGCGGTATCGGACGCTCGTCGGCCAGGGTCGGAGCCGAGAATCCCGTTGACAGAAGGTCCTCGCCCTCCTCGCTCACCCGGGCCACGACCCCGCGCACGCAGTGGTGGTTCGTCGCCACGAGTCCGTACGGAGAGACGAACGACGCGGAGCATCCCGGGATACGGAGAACTGAGAGTCTGGCGCGATCGAACCAGTCGGGGCTCGCGTCGAACCCGTAGGTTTCACTGAAATATCGGGCCGGCGGGTATTCGAACGTCCACATCTTGCCGTAGTCGAACCGTCCCGCCTGAATCGTGTCGAGGTCCACTCCACCCACCTGCGCCCGGGCGGGCCTCGTTGCGAAGGCGAACAGCGCCAGAAGAGCCGCCGATGAGAGGGCGAGCCGAGGGGCCCGACCGCGGAGTGCGCAGATCCGAAGCATGATTACCTCCAGAAACTTATGAAGAACGACCGCTCGCCGACTCCCTCCCGTCCCAACCACCAGTCGTGAGTAGCACGCGCAAGATGCCTCGTCACCGGCCACTTGTCACCCCGCGGCCGGCCAGCACATTGTGGGTGAAACCGGGGTCGGTCGGGGAGCGGCCCGGCCGACGGCTCCAATGTGCGCGGGCGATGCGAATGGATGGGAACCAGAACGGCCTTCGCGGCGACGTGACCCAGCTCCTGGAGGCGGTGCGAGGGGGCGACGCGAGGGCCATGGACCGGCTCGTGCCGCTCGTGTACGAAGAGCTCCGGGCACTCGCCAGACGGGAGCTCCATCGCGAGCAGCAGGGGCATACGCTTCACGCCACGGCCCTGGTCCACGAAGCCTACATCAAGCTCGCCGGGAGCGCCGTTCCGGCGTCCGACCGCGCCCACTTCCTGGCGATCGCCTCCCGCGCGATGCGGCAGATACTGGTGGACCACGCGCGGCGCAGGAAGGCTGCGAAGCGTGGAGGCGACATGGTCTGCACGACTCTCGCGGACGCCGGGGCCCCGGTCGAGTTCAGGCCCGATGAGCTGATAGCGCTGGACGCGGCGCTGGAACAGTTGGAGCCGCGTCAGCGGCAGGTCGTAGAGTTCCGGTTCTTCGCCGGCATGGAGGAGAAGGAAATCGCCGACGTCCTGGGCGTCACCGACCGAACGGTGCGACGCGAGTGGGTGAAGGCCCGCGCCTGGCTGTATCGCTCGATGTATCCGGACGGTCCCTCCGGGAGTACGGCGACCCGGTGAGGCAGCCAGACCGGTGAGCGACGAGAGGCGGCGCCGACTCGACGAGCTGTTCGACGAGGTGCTCGACGCATCGCCGGATGGACGCGAGGGAATCCTCGAGCGGGTCGGGGCGGAGGACCCGACCTTGCGAGCGGATCTCGAAGCCCTCGTCGCGGCGCACGAGCGGTCCGGCGGCATTCTGGACACCCCGGGCGGCCTCGCCACTCCCGGTGCGGGCCTGCCCGACCCGTCGGAGCTCCCGCAGCGGATCGGCATTTACCGTGTGGTCTCCGAGCTGGGCCGTGGCGGAATGGGAGTCGTCTTCCTCGCCGAGCGGGACGACGGGCAGTTCTGGCGAAGGGTCGCGATCAAGGTGATCAGCGGTGGCGCCCGGTCGGCGGACCAGAGAGCCCGGTTCGAGGCCGAGCGACAGATCCTCGCCACGCTAGACCACCCGAACATCGCCCGGTTGTACGACGGCGGAGTCACCGAAGACGGCAGGCCTTACCTCGTGATGGAGTATGTCGACGGCCTGCCGATCGACGAGTACTGTCGGGTCAACGAGCTGACGGTGGAAGAGCGGATCCGGCTGTTCTGCACGGTCGCGCGTGCAGTCCATCACGCGCATCGACGCCTCGTGGTTCATCGTGACCTGAAGCCCACCAATATCCTCGTCACCAACGACGGAGAGGTAAAGCTCCTCGATTTCGGGATCGCCAAGATCCTGGACCCGTCGATGCTGGGAGGTGCGGCACCGCAGACTCGCACCGGGCTGCACCTGATGACGCCGGAGTATGCGGCCCCCGAGCAGGTGATGGGCGAGCCGATCACGACCGCGACGGATGTCTATGGCCTCGGCATCGTCCTGTTCGAGATGCTGACGGGCCGCCGGCCGTTCGCGCTCGACGGGCTCGCTCCCGTCGAGTGGGCCCGGATCATCGTGCAGGAGCTGCCTCCGCTCCCGAGTAGCGTGGCAGAGCCCACTTCGGAGGCCGCAGCTGGCGCGGCCGGGTTCGGTGCCGAGGGATGGTCCGTGAGCGGCGAGCATCACCCAGACCCGGCCTTTTACGTGCCGGTGGACGTTGACAGCGGTCGGCTGGCGGCCCGAGACCAGAGACAGCGCCTGCGCAGGCTGCTGCGGGGCGATCTGGACCGTATCGTGCTCAAGACCCTGCGCAAGGAGCCGGAACGCAGATACGGCTCCGCGGCGCGGATCGTGGAGGACCTCGAGCGCCATCTCGAGGGTCGTCCCGTGGAGGCGCGCGCGGACTCCGCCGGCTACCGGCTGCGGAAGTACGTGTCGCGTCATCGCGTCAGCGTGGGGGCCGCGGCAGTCGTCGCCCTCTCGTTGGTCGGCGGGACGGCAGCCGCTCTCACGCAGGCCGGCCGCGCCACCAGGCAGGCCGAGCTGGCTGCGAGACAGCGGGACCTGATGTTCGACCTGTTCCGGCTTTCCGACCCGGCCGAATCGCAGGGCGACACGATCTCCGCGCGCGGGATTCTGGACCGCGGCGCCGCCCGGATCGAACAGGAGTTCGGGGAAGAGCCTGTCATGCAGGCGGCCATGCTGTCCGACGTGGCCAGCATCTACGAAAACCTCGGCATGTTCGCGCGGGCGGAGGAGCTGGCGCGCCGGGCGCTCGAGCTTCGCCTGCAGAACCAGGGCGAGCGCAGCCTCGAGGCCTCGGAAAGCTACGGGCAGGTAGGACGGCTGCTCGCCGAGCAGGGCGAGCGCGAGGAGGCGATCGAGCTGCTGGGGCTCTCACTGGACATCCGCCACTCCAGAATCTCGAGGCCGGATTCGATACTGGCGCGCACCCAGTCCGACCTCGCCTGGCAGCTGCGGGCGGGCGGCCGCCACGCCGAAGCGGCGCAGCTGTTCGAGCAGGCCCTCCAGGTACAGCAGGACTTGCTGGGGATAGATCATCCGGAGGCGGCGTCCACCCTGTTCGGTCTTGCCGTATCCCATCACGAGCTCGGGCAGTTCGACGAGGCTGAAGCGGTCTTCGAGCGCGCTCTTGCCCGGTTCGATACCGCCACCATGCGCCCGCACCCGGTGGCGGCCGAGGCGCTTCTCAACATCGCCATGATCCGGCGGCTCCGCAGTCAGCTGTACGACGCCGAGCCGCTGGCCGCCTCGGCGGTGAAGATGCGGGAAGCGCTGTACGACCCGACGCATCCGGACGTGATCGAAGCGCTGAGCGAATGGGGCGTGTCGCTTCGCGACGTCGGCCGGTACGAGGATTCGGAGAGGGTGCTCGCGGACGCCCTCGACAGAGCCAACCGGTCGCTGGGTTTCGATCACCCTCTGACCCTGACGACGCGCGAACGCCGGGGAACCGTGCTGTTCCACCTCGGTCGCTATGCGGAAGCCGCGGCCACGGTGGATTCATCCATTGCCGTGAAGCGGGATCGCCTCGAACCGGACGACCCCAACTACATCATGGCGCTGAGCCGGGCCGGCGATCCCAACTGGATGGCCGGAAGGCTGGATCGCGCCGAAGACCTGTTCCGCCAGGCGCTCGACGGGGCTGGTCGCACCAGCACCTACTCGATCCTCGTCCTCGACGGACTGGCGAACGTCGCACTCGCCCGGGGTGATCTGGTCGGGGCCGACAGCCTGTTCGAGGAATCGCTCGGACTCGCGGCGGAGAAGCTCCGCCCCGGACACCGGTACACCCAGACGGTCCTGGTGGACGAGGCCTTCCTCCGACTGGCGCAGGGGCGCGGAGCGGAGATGATCGACACGCTCGAGAACGTGCTTGAGATTCGCTCCGAGATCTTCCACGAGCCGCATCCCGCGCTCGGTCGGACGCTGCATCCGCTGGGCGCCGCGTACCTCGCGGGAGGCGATCCGGCTCGCGCGGAGGCTGTTCTCGTTCGAGCGATCGAGAACTACGCGACCATCCCGGACACCCACTGGCGGATGGGAGACGTGTCGAGCCTGCTCGGCGCGGCCCTGGTCGCGCAGGGCCGCCGGGCTGAGGGCATGCGTCTTCTTCGCGAGGGACACGCCACGGTCGTCGCCCATGTCGGTCCGGACTCCTGGCAGTCGCGGATCACGGCGGCGCGCCTCGCGGCGGCCCGCGGAAGCTGAAGTTCCCGGGCGGTCGAGTCAGGCTGATGGACTGCTGGCGGCGCGTGCTACGCTTCGCAGCATGCCCCTGAACATCAGGGTGTGCACCGGCAACAGGACGTACCAGTAGAGCAGCCCCGCCAATCCTCTCGGATCGAACACGGCCGTCTGTGTCAGCGTCGATCCCCGCTCGCGCGGCTCGACCTCGAACTGGAGCCACGCCCGTCCGGGCAGCTTCATCTCGGCCCGGAGACGCAGCATGCGGTCGGGCTCGTAGGCCTCGACGCGCCAGAAATCGAGGGCATCTCCGGGCCGAAGGTCGAGTGGATCGCGACGGCCTCGCCGCAGACCGGGTCCTCCGGCCAGCCTGTCCAGGAACCCCCGCAGCCTCCAGAGCGCGTCGCCGTAGTACCATCCGGCGTCGCCGCCCAGCCGCCGTATCGGCGCGAACACGGCGCGTGCGGTCGCCTCCAGTGTCAACGACCGGCTGTCCACCATGCGCCGACCGTACGGTCTCCTGCGCCGTCCGACTCCACCTCCACCGATCCCGGCGTCGGACCAGCGGGTGGACGCGTACTCGCGATCCTCATTCGCCAGCGCACGTGCGATCGCCTCCGTTATCCCCCGCGGCCGCACCGCGAAAGACGAGGCGGCGGCAGGATCCCGCACCACGGTCGGATTGCGCACCCCTTCGATCAGCTTCCGGCCAACTCTGGCATAGAGCGGCGTCACGAGTCCGAGCCACAGGCTCGACAGCGCTGGCGTGAGAACCGGGACCGGAATCATCATCCTCCGGAGTCCCCGCTGCCGTGCGTACTCTCGCATGATCTCGGCGTAGCTGACCACGTCCGCCCCCCCGATCTCGACCACCCGCGTCCCCTCGAGGGGCGTCGTTCGGGCTTCGAGCAGGTAGCCGATGACGTCTTCTATCGCGATGGGCTGCGCGCGCACCCGGACCCACGATGGTGTGGTCATCACCGGCAGCTTTTCCACCAGCGCGCGGATCATCTCGAACGAGAGACTCCCCGAACCGATGATGATGGAAGCCCGCAATTCGATCGTGGGCACGCCCGACTCCCGCAGTGCGCGCCCCACCTCCTGCCGACTCGCGAGATGCGCCGACAGATCGCTGCCCGAGCCCAGTCCTCCGAGGTAGATGATCCTGCTGACTCCAGCCGTTCGCGCCTCTTCGCCGAAGATCCGTGCCGCGCGAAGCTCTATCTCCTCGAAGTTCCCTTCATCGCCCATCGAATGCACAAGGTAGTAGGCCGTGGACACACCCTGCAGGGCCGCGGCGAGACTGCCTGAATCCAGGACGTCTCCCCGCACGATTTCCGTGCTTTCGGCTACACGTCCCCGCAGGTATTCGGGCCGCCGGGTGAGACAGCGGAGGCGCACTCCGGAGCGCTCCAGCTCCTCCAGCAACCGCCCGCCTACGTAGCCGGTGGCACCGGTCAGCATGGTGATGTCGCTCATCCTCGTTCCCTGGCGTAGATCATACAGTGCGCTATGTCACGCAGGCCCGACGCCATGGAAGCGTCGGGCCTGTGTGTGCGCGTCCGATGACCGGGGGAAGGCGCGTGTCGGCACCTCCGCCCCGATCCGGGTCAGTCCATTGAAGGCAGAAGAACCGAATCGATGACGTGAATCACTCCGTTGCTGGCGTCGATGTCCGCTGCGACAACCTGCGCGTCGTCAACGTATACGGCGCCGTTCTTCGCGGAAATGTCTATCGTGTCCCCCTCGAGCGTCCTCGCCGACGTCAGCTTGACCACCTGATCGGAGGTGACCTTTCCCTCCACGATGTGGTAGAGCAGAACGGCCGTCAGCTTGTCCTTGTTCTCCGGCTTCAGGAGCATCTCCACCGTGCCCTCGGGCAACTTGGCGAACGCCTCGTCCGTGGGCGCGAATACGGTCAGAGGACCATCGGCCTTGAGGGCACCGACCAGACCGGCCGCCTTGGCCGCGGTGAGGAGCGTGTTGAAGCTGCCGGCCTCAACCGCGACTTCGACGATGTCCTTCGACGTCATCTCAGAGTGGTTGGCCATCTGTGCCCCAGCCGCAGAAGCGGTGAGGCTCAGGGCCAGGCCGGCAGCGAGGGTCGTTACGGTCTTGCTGAACATGCTGATTCTCCCTGGTTTGCTGGTTCGTAGTCCGTCCGGGCTCGATATCGCGTCGTTCCCGGAGGTCGCAACGTGTGGTCCGTTTGTCTAGCTTGTGTCCATTATCATAGTGACAGGATCATCACTTGTCAAGTATTTGTCTAGTTTCGTAACTTTGGCGGACGATGAACGATCGAGCAAACGAGGGGGGCGGATGAAGACAGGGGTTCCGGATTCGCGGATCCGCAGTCTGAACGAACGGGAGTTCAACCCGGGCGGCGAGTACGTCGTCTACTGGATGACCACCCAGCGCCGGACGACCCACAACTTCGCTCTCGAGCGGGCGGTGGACTGGGCGGTTGACCTTCGGCGCGGCCTCCTCGTCCTCGAGGCTCTCCGCTGCGACTACCGGTGGGCGTCCGAGCGCTTTCACCGCTTCGTCATCGACGGAATGGAAGACAACCTGAAAGCGCTGCAAGGGAGGAGCGGTGTGACCTTCCACCCGTACGTCGAGCGATCGCCCGGCGAGGGACGCGGTCTGATCGAGGCCCTCGGGGAGAAGGCGGCCGTGATCGTCACGGACGACTATCCGACCTACTTCCTTCCACACATGCTCGAGACGGCCGCGAGACGCGTCCGGGTGAAGCTCGAGGCGGTGGATGCGAACGGGCTGCTGCCCATGTTCGCCGCACCCCGGCCATATCCGTCGGCGTATACGTTCAGGCGATACATGCAGAAGGTCCTTCCCGGACATCTCGCAGCCAGGCCGGCCGCTGACCCGATGCGCCGCCTCGAGGACCTGAAGGGACCCGACGTGCCGCCATCGGTCACGACCCGCTGGCCCTCGGCCGAAGCAGATCTTCGTTCAGGCGGCCCCGACCTCGATCCACTGCCCCTCGACCATTCGATCGGGACGACCGGCGTTCGAGGCGGGCAGCAGTCGGCGCGTGACTGCCTTGAGAAGTTCCTTCGCCATCGCCTCGACCGATACGCGGAGGACCGAAACCAGCCGGAGGAGGACGTGGCGAGCGGGCTATCGCCGTATCTCCACTTCGGACATGTCTCGACTCACGCGATCCTCGAGGAGCTCGCGCGACGAGAGGATTGGGCGCCCGTCTTCGAAGGAAGACCGGCGAGCGGAAAACGGGCCGGTTGGTGGGGAATGCGTGAGCAGGCGG
>CANPVW010000141.1 GCA_947581745.1 Candidatus Benthicola azotiphorus | reverse complement strand
TTCGGAGGCGATCGCGTTCGCGGCGCGGAACCGGATCCGCGGCGAGGCCGCCGTCGTGCTGCCCCAGGACGTCGAGGTGATGCTCGATGAGTCCAAGGTGCGGGTGACGGTGCACCGCACGATCGACCGGGGGAGTCCGATCGGTACCTTTTTCGCGCACCTGTTCGGGGTGAACGAGGTGAACATCAGTGCCATGGCGGCAGCGGTGGCGAGGCCCGCCGGCGCCGTCGACTGCCTGCTCCCCGTGGCGGTCGCGGACCTGTGGCTCGAAGCCGACGGAACGCGGGCCGACGAAAACGATACCTGGGACCCGGACGAAGGAGACACCTTCGGTGACGGGGCGACGGGGTACACGACAGCGGACCTGGGCCGACTGATTACGCTGAAGCCGGCACAGGGGGCGACTCACGGCAACGACGGCGGCGACGACGGCTTTCCCGACAGCAATCGCTTCGAACCCGGCTGGTGGTACCTGTGGTACCCGACGGGCGGAGGCGGTGCGAGCACGCTGCGCAGTCAGGTCCTGAGCTGCCCGCAGCCGGAGGCGGCCTGGGGTGTGGGCGATTGGGTGACGGACAAGAACGGCAACGTGCAGAGCATCCAGAAGGCGTTCGACGACCTGATCGCGCGTGACCCGAGCGCCTACTGGGACGACGGCTGCAAATGCGTGAAGGGCTCCGCGTTCCCGGTGTCACCCCGTCTGCGGGCCGTACCAATGTTCAACCCGGAGACCTATTCGAAGCAGGGATCGGATTCGAACTTCCAGATCGCCGACTTCATGGGCGTGTTCATCGTTCCGGGGCCTCAGGGCCCGCCAGGGCAGCAGAGCACCTACGCGCGTGTCGCCACTCTCCAGGGCCTCGTGGGCGGCGGCGGTCCGACGACCGGACCACTGGTGAAGGCGGTTCAGATCGTGGAGTGATCCATCGCGCGGCGACGCCGTCTTCGCACCACGCGCACCACAATGCCGCAGAGCATCCCGAGCGTCCCGGCCAGCGGGAGGTAGAGGAAGGCGGTGGACCCGCTGAGCACGACATCCCATTGCCGTGAGATCGACACGACGGACAGCAGCACCAGGCCCGACACGCTCCCGAGCAGTCCCCCGAAACAGCCCGCTGTGGCACCCTTCCGGGCTCCGCGGTGCGCGCCGCGGACCGCGAACCAGCCGAGAAACAGCGAGACTGCGGCGATCGGAAGACCCCAGAACGCCAGGAACTCGATCCCGCCCGCGCCAGCCTCCCGCACGGTGCTGAACCGGAAGACATCGAACGCGAGCCATCCGGTGGCGACCGCGGTGATGCCTGCGGCGCCCCGCAGAACGAGAAGTGTCTTCGGTTTCACAGCCAGCGGCGATGCCGCATGAAGAGCAGCATGCCGACGGCCGCGGCCAGCATGAAGAGGAGCACGGCCGGGTAGCCGAAGGCCCACGAGAGCTCGGGCATGTTCCACCGGGAAACCGAGGTGTTGAAGTTCATCCCGTACACGCCCGCGACGAATCCAAGCGGGATGAAGATGGTGGCCACCACCGTCAGCACCTTCATCACCTCGTTCATCCGGTTGCTGACCATCGTCAGGTAGGTGTTCAGGAGATCGCTCGCCACCTCGCGGAGCGCTTCCGCGAGATCGATGATCCGCACCACGTGGTCGTAGGCGTCGCGCAGGTAGTTCCGAGTGTCTTCCTCGATCAGCTCCTCACCCTCCCGCATCAGGACGGCCAGCATCTCCCGGTGCGGCCAGATCGCCTTTCGGAGGTTCACGAGCTCCCTCTTCAGCCCGTGCAGGCGAGCGAGCGTGTCCTGGTCCGGCCCGTCGAACACTTCGTCCTCCAGCGCGTCGAGCTCGTCGCCGGCTTCCTCGAGCACCGGGAAGTAGCCGTCCACTACCGCGTCGATGAGCGCATAAGCGAGGTAGTCCGCCCCCCTGGATCGCAGGCGACCGGTCGCCTGCCGGACCCGTTCCCGCACTGGCTCGAAGAGGTCGCCGGGCAGCTCCTGCATCGTCAGCAGGAAGCCCTTTCCGAGGAGCATGCTCACCTGCTCGGTCCCCCCCCGCCCCGCAATCGGCATGCGCAACACGATGAACAGCTGCTCGTCGAAACGCTCCGCCTTAGCCCGCTGTCCCATGTTGACGGCATCCTCGAGGAGCAGGCCGTGCGCATCGAATACCCCGCCGACGCGCTCGAGCACCTCCGGATCACCGAGCCCGTTGACGTTGACCCACAGGACCGGTTCGGTCCCGACGAGCCCACGGACTTCCTCCGGGACCGATATCTCGCGCTCTTCCACTCTCTCGGGTCCATAGGCGATGGCGTGGATCTCCGGTGGCGACGCATCAGGATCCGCGACGAGGGTGCCGGGCGACGCACCCGGCGGCGCCTTTCGCCGGTGGAACCGAAGGCGCGAGCGACGGTGCGGTTTCCTGTACCGGTCGGAGTGATTCACGTTCACCGTCTCATCCTCGCGTGTTGGGGATCGCCTCGAGGGCCTTCTCCACGGGCCGATCGAAGTGGATGTCGAGCTGCGGAAACGCGATCGTGATCCCGTCCCGCTTGAGGGCGTCCCAGATCGCCTGGTTGAGCTCCGAGCGATGCTGGCGGATGCTCCACGGATCGTTCGTCCACGCGGAGACCATGAAGTTGACGCTCGACGTTCCGAACTCCCGCATCAGGACCACCGGATCCCGTTCCACCGCTCGCCACGGCACGGACTCCGCCGCCTCCAGGAGCGACTTGCGCACCGCCGCCATGTCGGAGGAGTACACCACGCCCACTTCGGCGTCGATCCGGTAGAGGGTATCTCTCAGCGTATAGTTCGTCACCGTCGACTGAACGAGGGCCGAGTTCGGGATGATCAGATCCTGTTCGTTGAGCGCCCGGGCCAGGGTGGAGCGGATACCCAGCTCCTTTATCGTCATGAGGCGGCCTTCGACCTCGACGATGTCACCCGGCTTGATGCTGCGCTCGAACAGGAGAATGACGCCGGACACGAAGTTCTGGGCGATGTTCTGCATCGCGAACCCGATCGCGATCGCGAACAGGGCGCCGGCGGCGAACAGGGCCGTCAGATCGACGCCGACCGTATTGAGTGCCAGGCCGAAGCCGCCGATCAGAATGGCGTAGTGCACCAGTCTCTCGGTCACGGCGATCGAGCCGGCCCTCTGCACGTCACGGCTGGCGGCCACCCGCGCCAGCCAGCGGCCCAGGATCCACGTGACTCCGAACGTCGCGAGCACGATGGCCACCGCGGTCGCCAGGGTGGCCACCGTCACCTCGGTACTTCCCAGAGTGAACAGCTTCAGATCGAGGAAGGGAAACAAGTCCACCAGGAACGAATCCTTCACTGTAGCTTTCTCCGGGAAAGGGCCGTCAGTAACCTCAACGATGATGATATTATAGGTTGAGTGCATCATCCGTCGACACGGGAGGAGTCCGCATGTACGGCTGGGAGAGGGACGCACTCGGAATCGGGACGCTCGGCGAGATCCGGGGTTCGGTCGCGGCGAGAATGAGCGTCGAGGTCTCGGGCTCCAACCGGGCGGCGTGGTGGATCTCCACCCTCTTCGGGCCTGATTTCTGGACCTACTGGAGAGTGGGACTTCTGAGACCGACCATCCTCGGCACGGCCGAGACACCCATCGCACCGCCCGATCCGTTGATCTTCAGCCTGCCCGGACACGTCGGCAAGAAGGTGGCGGGCGCGGGGGATCCACTGGAGTTCATCGCCGTGTGCCCGGCAGTGGTGGAAGAGAAGGCCCTCGCGTTCGCGGTTGTGGGCATCACGGCAGAGGAGGCGGCGCAGAAGCGAGTCGAGCCCCGGGAGCGGTGGGCGCTCGTCGCACCGAGCGACCTCACGAGACGCCTGAAGCTGGAGGACGGGACGAGCCTGCGTGTGAGGCTGCTGCCCCCGTCGTACCGGGCCGACCCTCCGCACGATCGTTGAGTCCGATGACCGAACAGCCGCAATCGCTCTCCGGCGAGGACGGATCGGCCGGGCAACCGGACGGCGGACGGCCGCGTCGCCCGCTCGTGGTGGGGGTAGCGGGAGGAAGCGGCTCCGGGAAGACCACCGTGGTCAAGCGACTCCTGGAGGGCCTGGAGCCAACGTCGGCCAGCCTCCTGCACCACGATTCCTACTATCGGGACAGCCCCGAGCTGACGCTCGAGCAGCGCGCGGCGATCAACTACGACCATCCCGACAGCCTGGAAACCCCCCTGATGGCGGAGCACCTGCGCATGCTCCTGGCCGGCCACGCCGTGGAGGTGCCGCAGTACGACTTCACCGTGCACCGTCGAATGGCGGAGACGAGGCGGGTCGAGCCGAGGCCGCTGATCATCGTCGACGGCATCCTGGTGCTCGCGGAGCCGGAGCTCCGGGAGCTGATGGACATCCGCGTGTTCGTGGACACGGACTCGGACATCCGCTTCATCCGGCGCCTCGGGCGCGACACGAAGAAGCGGGGGCGCACGGTTGAGTCGGTGATCCGGCAGTATCAGCAGACGGTTCGGCCGATGCACCTCGAGTTCGTGGCGCCGAGTCGTCGGCACGCCCACATCATCGTGCCCGAGGGGGGCAAGAACGAGGTGGCGATCAGCATGCTGGTGGCGCGGTTGCGCTACCTGGTCGCGAGGGGAACCTGATCCCCCGGGACGGGAACCCCGTCATCCCCCCGCGTTGATCTTGGCACGGGTCTTCAGCAGATCCAGGCGGCTGTCCACCACGTCCTTCTCCGTCTGCGCGACTTTCGCCCGCAATTCCGCCCGATCCTTCTGAGCTTCCAGCGTCCGTTTCTCCAGCTCGTTTACCCGGCGCTCGAGCCTCCGCGCCACCTCCGCGCTCCCGCGCGGGCCTTCACTCTTCAGTTGCTCACGTGCCGAAGCGAGCTCCAGCTCCAACTCGGCCGCCTGTCGCGTGGCGACCGCCAGTTTCGCGACCATGTCCCACCCTCTCACCTCCACGCGGCGCAAGTCGCGGCGCTTCTCCAGGAGATCCTCGGCGCCCTCCGCCAGTTTTCGGTCGGCCTCGAGCACCGTGACATCCGCCTTCCGGTCATCGTTCTTGGCGACCTTGAGGCGCGCCTTGATCGCATCGATCTCGCTCTTCTGCGCTGCGAGCTGATCCCGCGCCAGCCGCTCCAGCTGCTCCGAGCTGCGCTTCTCCTCCCGGGCTCTATCCTCTTGACGCCGGCTGTCGTCGATGTCGGACCGAATGTCGTCCTCAGCCCGGATGGGGACGAGCACCAGGTACTCGTCCAGCGTGAGCCGGTAATGCAGGGCCCTTTCCCCATCGGCAGGACTTTCCTGTTCCGCCGCGGTCCGGCCCTGCGTCGCGGAATCGCCCTTCGCGCTCGGCGGACGTGACGAAAACGGTTGCTGGGCGGCGACAGTGCCTGTCGAACACGCCACCCAGACGGCTGCGAGAAACAAACGGTACGGCATTGTGGGCCTCCAGTGCGATCCAGCGCTTGGCCGCCGTGGACACGCGCGGCGGCATGAAGCAACATCCTGCTTGTATTTTAACGTGTTCACGACTCGGGCGCCGCAAATCGAAAGTCAGAGGTGGACAACCTGAGCTACCTGGTGATCGGCCTCGTTACATTCGCGGCATCGCTGCTGACCCTGTTCTCCGGTTTCGGACTCGGTTCGCTGCTCGTAGGCACGTTCGTCTTCTTCTTCCCGGTCGAGGTCGCGATCTCGGCTACGGCGGTCGTGCACCTGGTGCACAACCTGCTCAAGGGAGGGATCTTCTACCG
>CANPVW010000140.1 GCA_947581745.1 Candidatus Benthicola azotiphorus | reverse complement strand
CAGCAGCGGCGGCGATGCCGGCAGCGGAGTCACCGGATTCCGATCTTCCGCCGTAGACACGCGTCGCCACGAGCCATCGCCCGCGCGCAGGACGAGCGACAGGTCCCCGAGGTGGTAGTAGCCGTCCGCCGCGCGTCGCTCCAGCCAGTCGCCCGGAGTGAAATCGAACCCGTCGGCTCCCAGGGGTCTCAGAGCCGCGACGGTCTGTGACGACTCGACGAGCTCGAGCTCGAAGGCCGGAGTCGTGAAGGTCAGTGTCCCCCGTTCGAGGCCGAGCGTGGGGACGCTGTCGGCCTGGGGACTCTGCAGGGCGATCAGGGCGAGGAATCCCGCTGCCATGCCGTGCATTCGCTAGGGCACCTCGCCGCCGCGGATCATCCGGAGCCCGAACACGGTCGTGATCTGGCTCCCTTCCGCGGCCTGGAACCGCACCGTGACGCGACCGGTGTTTCGCACGATCTCGTCGGGCAGCGGGTAGGCCGCATCGAAGAACCGATAGGGCTCCGCGAGTCGCAGGTCCTCGTCAGCGACGCGCGTGCCGTTCGCCAGGATCTGGAACTCGGCCGGCAATCCCCGCCGGTCTCCGCTGTAGTACGTGGCGATGAGCGTCGACGAGTCGTCCGGAGCCACCGGAAGGTCGTACGAGAACCAGGTCCCGCCACGGCGACCCGACCGTCCCAGGATGCTCTGGACGTAGATCCGCTTTCCGGAGCGGTAGTCGAACTCCCGTTCGAGGCCCGGGTCTCCTGGCCGCACGAAGGCGATCGTGGCGGCTTCCAGCCGCTGCCGTCGCTGCGCATCGCGGACGTATCCGGCTCGGCGCGCTTCCCATTCGGCTGGAGTGAGCAGGTCCCAGTAGATGGAGTAGGTCCGCCGGTGCAGGCGGTAGAACGGGACGAGGTCCACGTCCCGGGCGCCGCCTTCCGCGGACGCTTCCCGACCCACGTCAGTGGTGCGGAAGCGGATCGGTGCCGTCCCCGAACGCTCGACCCACGAAGCCACGGGCCGGTCGGCCGCCACGATCACGGGCACCGGCGGCGGCTCCCCGAGGGCCTCGCCTTCCACCTCCGCCCGCGGCCCCTCGGGCCCCAGGTCGCCCGCGAGAACCAGTGGACCCCAAAGGACGGCTGCCCGGTGCGGGTCGTCCGCCAGCGGTTCGAGACGGAGGGTCTTCGGCAGGGCGACCTCCACCACATCGCCGCTGCGCCACACGCGGGTCAGACGGACGAAGGCGCTGGCCGTGTCGGCATAGTCGTACGGCCGGCGGCCGGCGCGATCCGCCTCCGTCCGAAGCAGGGCTTCCGCAGCCGGCTCGCCGTTCACCGTCACGAAGAACCCGTCCCAGGCCCAGTAAGGCCGCCGCAGCGCCAGGGTGAACCTTCGCGGCTCATCGAGCGACAGGCGCAGGGTGGCCGTTTCGCCCTCGGGGAAGGCCGTGTCCATGGTCAGGCGAAGGCCGGCCTCGGACCATTCCGCGACCGAGGGAGCGTAGAGAGCCACCCACAGCACGTCGTCCGACGCGTAGTAGAGGCCGTCTCCGTGCAACGCGTGGCTCTCCATTCCGGTGCCGACGCAGCACGTGAAGCTCCGCTGCATGTCCTGGTACTCGTGCTGCACGCCCGGCCCCACGGGCACCATGTAGCACGTGCGCCCGTCTTCCGGATCGATCGAGCCGAGAATGTGATTGAACAGCGCGCGTTCCTGGAAGTCCGCGAGATCGGGGTCGGGACTGATCGAGAACAGGCGCCGCGTCAGCTTGAGCATGTTGTAGACGTTGCACGTCTCGGCGGTCCGACCGTAGATGCGCCCGCTCAGCCTGTCCGGTGGCCCGAAGTACTCCTCGGTTCCGTGCCCCCCCGTGACGAAACTGTGGTGGTGCGCCACCCGCTCCCAGAAGCAGGCGGCGGCGAGCAGGTCGGCAGGTGTGCAGGCGTACACGTACCGGTCGGCCGATCCGATCAGCTTCGGCACCTGCGTGTTGCCGTGCGTGCCCGCGAGGTCGTCCTGCTGGCGCCGCAGCGGACGGATGAACGCCTCGTGCTCGAACCGCCGGGAGAGCTCCAGCCACCGCTCGTCGCCGGTGTCGGCGTACAGGTCCACGAGGACCTCGTTCATCCCGCCGAACTCCGTGTCCAGCATGAGCTGAATCTGCGCGTCGTCCAGCGGGGCGAGAACGCGCTCGGCCCATTCGGCGAAGGCGATCTCGACGTCCAGCGCGGCGACGTTGCCGGTATACCGGTAGGCGTCCCTGAGTCCGGCGTACATCTTGTGCAACGTGTACCAGGGCGACCATTCGCCGTTCAGGTCGAACGAGGACGCCCGGATCTCGCCCCGCGACAGCTCCCCGAAGGCCCGGCGTCCCCCCTCGAGCGCGCAGAGGTAACCGTCTCCGTGAGCGTCCTGCACCGCCTTCAGCTGGTCCACCAGGTAGTCCGCTCGCTGCTTGAAGCGCTCGTCACCCGTCGCCGCCCACATCAAACTCACGGCGGACAGGTAGTGGCCCGCGATGTGTCCCGTGAGGTTCCGGCCGCCTCCGTCCCACCCGCCGTAAGGCTCCGCCTTGGGGGCCATGCCGGCACGCTCGCGATAGTAGGCGAGCATCCGATCGGGCTCGAGAGACAGCAGGTAGGCCGCGTCCAGCCGCTGGGCATGCAGGAGGGGCCCGCCGGTCAGGCGGACGCTCGACAGCGGCAGAGGCCGGGCCGTGAGGCACTCGTGAGGCGGTGCGGGAGCATCGGCCTCCGACGCCACGGCCGGCACCCGCCCCAGAAGCGGAACGGCCCCTGCGCCCAGGCCCATCTTGAGCAAGTCGCGGCGGGACAGGACCATGATCGACCTCGAGAAGGGGACGTGGTTCGGTCAAGCTAATCGGCGGCGCGGAGAGGCGGCAACCGAGTCCCCGCGCCAGTGCGACCGACGGACCGGCCGACAACTCGAATACGGCGACGGAACGACCATGCTCCCTCGACGGCTTCGCCGTTTCCTTCCATCGGCCCGTCGAAAAGTCTATTTTGTTGTGTTGGAGGGCAGCGCCGTGAGGTAGGAATCGCACGTGACAGCGGATCTTCCCCGCCCTGATCTTCAGTCGGCCAACCGAGTCGCCAGCGGCCCCACGACTCGATCACGTGGGGTGACCGTCTTTGCGCAAGCTCAGAATCGGCATTCTCGATCTCGTGGCCCGTGGACCCACGCGTGCCGCGTACGCGAGGGTCATGCACGCCAACCTCGCCAGCATCATGCCCCAGGTACTCGCGGTGTGGTGTGAGGAAGAGGGCCACGACGTGCGCCTGGTGTGCTACACCGGGTTCGAAAATCTCCTCGAAGAACTGCCCGAGGACATCGACCTTCTGTTCGTCGGCACGTTCTCGCAGACAGCCCAGCTGGCTTATGCCATCAGCGCCATGTTCCGCGACCGGGGAGTCGTCACCTGCATCGGCGGGCCGCACGCTCGGTGCTACCCACGGGATTCCGCGAAGTACTTCGACTACGTGCTCGGTTTCACCGACAAGTCGATTCTCCAGGAAGTTCTCGGCGAGTGCTTGCACCAGGGCCCGGTGGGCCGCCGGCTTTCCGCTGAGCGGCAGCCGCTGGCGCTGCCCGGTGTCCGGCAGCGATGGAAATACATCGAGGCGACCCTCGCCAAGAGTCCCGCGCTGAAGATCGTTCCCATGCTCGGCAGTCTCGGGTGTCCGTACACTTGTTCCTTCTGCATCGATTCTGAGGTGCCGTTTCAGCCGCTCGACTACGAGCAGATGCGAGACGACCTCCGCTTTCTTCGTGGCAAGTTCAGGCGACCGCGGGTCGCCTGGCACGACCCGAATTTCGGGGTTCGTTTCGACGATTCGCTCGGAGCCATAGAGGAGGCCGTTCCACCTGGGAGCATCGATTTCATCGCCGAGAGCAGTCTCTCGCTGTTGTCGGAGCCGCGACTGCAGCGGATGCGCAAGAACGGATTCAAAGCGCTCCTTCCGGGCGTCGAGTCGTGGTACGACCTGGGCAACAAGGCGAGGACAGGCAGAAGCCAGGGTCTCGAGAAAGTCGCGAAGGTGTCGGAACACACGAACACCATTCTCCGCTACATGCCGTACCTGCAGGTCAACATGGTGCTCGGACTCGACGGGGACGAAGGCGCGGAGCCTTTCGAATTGACGAAGCGGTTCGTGGACCTGTGCCCGGGCGCGTTCCCGGGATACTCGCTGTTGACGGCATTCGGCAGGGCAGCGCCGTTGAACCTCGACTATCAGAGGAGCGGCAGGGTCCTTCCCTTCCCGTTCCACTTCCTCAACAACCACCACGCGATGAACGTCCGGCCGCTGAACTACGAGTGGCCCGAATTCTACGATCGGCTGATCGACCTCACGAAGCACACGTTCTCGAAGCGGGCCATCGCGCGCAGGCTGAGGGCGAACCGCGAGATGATTCCGCGCGTGATGAACGTGGTGCGAGCCCTGTCCTCGGAAGGGAACGGGCGCATCAGGTACTTCAGCAAGGTCCGGGAGTTGCTGAGATCAGACGTTGCCTTCCGAGCCTACTTCGAAGGTGAGACGACCCGGTTGCCGGAGTTCTTCCACAACCGGATCAGGAAAGACCTGGGTCCGCTGTGGGAATACCTCCCCGGAGGTGCGCTGGAACACGACCATTACGCTTACCTCAGATCACAGCCGAGGGTCGAGGAGCCGCTTCTTCAGTTGAGGATCGCGGAGGGCTGAGGGACGGTCTTCTGGCCGAGCTCGTTCTCGTCGGGAGTTTCACGCGAACCCGCATAATGGACCATGCCCATGCTATCGAGATACATCTGCACGGTGGTTGCCGGACTCCTTTTCACCGTGCCCGCGTCCGGCCTCGCTCAGGTGCGGGATGAGCTCGACGCTTACTGGACCGAGCTCGCGCGTACGGTCGAGGAGGGAGACTTCGACGGCTACGCGGCGCTGTATCACCCCGACGCCGTGCTCGTGCTGGACGGGTCCGGCAGCCAGCCCATCGCGGGAGCGCTCGCGGGCTGGCAGCGGTTGTTCGTCGACACCGCGGAAGGAAGGGCGGATGCGAGTGTCGCCTTCCGATTCACCCGGCTCCTGAACGACGCGACGACCGCGCACGAGACGGGGATCTTCCGGTATCGCTTCGCGCCGAAAGACGGAGAGGAGCAGGTGGCCACCGTCCACTTCACGGCGCTGCTCGTCAAGAGGGACGGCGCCTGGCGCATGCTCATGGAGCACCAGAAGGCACCCGCCACGGAAGAGGAGTGGGAGGCCGCTGCAAGCAGAGACTAGGCTCGCAGCGGCCTGCCGATTGGAAGCTACTTGACCTCGAACTCCACCTTCATCCCGTGGACGGTGTGTGGCTTTCCATCGCCCGCGTCCGGTACGAAGCAGGTCGCCGCGTAGAGGCCGGGCGTGAGGTCGAGGTCGACCAGGTTCACGACGCCGGGCGCCATGCCGGCGACGCCGCCGACCACCTCGCCCGGTGGAGGTCCGTCCATGTTCTCGACCCACGCGATCGCGTCATCCACGTGCGCCCCGTCGTGAAGGCGCCACAGGACGACCTCGTGCGTTTGTCCGGACGTGTTCGTGAACCGCACACGCTGCCGGCCCGCGTGCAGAGGCTTCTCGATGACGAACGCGTAATCGACCAGGGTGATCGTCAGGTCGGCCGCCGGCATCGCCGCCGACGGGGCGGAGGATTCTTCGACCGTGAACTCCTTCGCCATGCCCTTGGCCAGGTGTGAGACGCCGTCGGGACTCGGAACGTGGCAGATGAACGCGTAGCGCCCCGGTTTCATCTCGATCGTGGCATCGCTGACGGCGCCCGACTCCATCATCACCTGGGGACCGCCCATGTCCACGGCCCAGGAAGGAGGCCCCCCACCCTGATGCAGCGCTTCCAGGTAGTCCGAGAGGCCGTGGCCGCCGTCGAATCGGACGATCCATGCGTGATGGGGCTCGGGACCCTCGTTCGTGAGCTGGAAGGTGACGGCGCCTGCCGGAATTCGGTCCGGCGCCTCGAACTCGAAGTCACGCGCCACGACGTGAACGATCGGAGGCTTCAGATTTCCAGCCGTCGTGAGAGACGGCGACGGTCCGGCGGGAGACGCCAGACCCGCGAGTACTGCGACCAGTGCCAGCATGACCCTGCTCCGCTTACGTGTCGGAACCCGGCCCGATCACCGTGACCGGGCGGGCATGAGCCTCTTCGTCCACAGAAATAACAAACGGGAGAGGAAAGGGAAGGTCGCGGGCCCACGATGCACCCGCGCCCGGCCATCGAGGCCGAGCGCGGTGTCGTGCAGGTTGATAATTCAGCTGTCGTTAGACGCCTTCGCCCCTATTGAACCGTGATCGTCGCTCCCGCCATCTGCGCCGGATGGACCTGGCAGAAGTACTCCCAGGTTCCGACGACGCCGGGGGCGAATCTGAAGGTCGCCCCGGCCGGCATCAGGCCGCTGTCGAACGCCGCTCCGCCCGCCGGCTCGATGTTGGACGTCGCGGTGTGCTGGACACCGTCCAGATTGATCCACTCGATGGTATCTCCAACAGCGACCGTGGCTGCCGAATTGGTGCTTCCGTCGGGGTAGACGAACGCGATGCCGCTCATCTCGATGACGAGGACACTCGTCCTCGCGCTGAACGTGACCGGGGATCCCGTCAGGCCGGTGGCACTGGCGGTCACCGTGCTCGCTCCGGTCGTCGTGCCGGAAGTGAAGCTCACGGAGGCCTGCCCCGAGCCGTTCGTGGTCGTGGTGGACGCGGAGAGGCTGCCGCCGCCGGAGGCGACCGCCCAGTTCACCGTTACGCCCGCGACTCCATCGCCCTGGTCGTCCGTCACCTTCACGACGAAGGGACTGGCCAGCGGTGCGAGCGTCTTGCCGTGCTGATTGTCACCCGATACGAGGGCGATGGCGTCGGGCTGCGGCGGGGCCGTCCCCGTGGCGCTGAACGTCACCGGAGATCCGCTCAGACCGGAGGCGGACGCCGTCACCGTGTTCGGGCCCGCGGCGGGCCCGAGCGTCAGAGTGACGGAGGCCTGACCCTGGCTGTTCGATTGCGAGGACGCGGCTGACAGTGAGCCCCCTCCCGCCGTGACGCTCCACGAGACGCTGACTCCCGAGACTCCCCCTCCCTGGGCATCCGTCACACGCACGACGAACGGTGCGGAGAGCTGTGAGCCGGCCTGCGCCGTCTGGCCGCCACCCGATGCGGCGGCGATCGTCGTCGCGACCGGCGCGGGGCCCATGCCGTTCCCGTCTCCACCGTCATCCCCGCCACAGCTCCAGGCGAAAAGTGCCGGTAGGGCCAAGCTCAGAACCAAGCCGATGCTGCTCGTGCGTCTCATGGAGTCACCTTCCATCAGGGGTCTGTGGTGCAGGGGTGTCCCGTCCTTCGACAACCGTCACTCGGGCCTGCATGAACGGGTGCGGGGTGCAGTGATAGAGGAACTCCCCGCTGGTGCTGAACGTGTGCTCGAATACGTCACCGGGACCGATCAGCGGCGAGGTCCAGGCGCCGTCGTCCGCGGTGACCGTGTGGGCCACCGGGTCACGGTTGATCCATCGCACGGTGGTCCCGACCGGAACGCGCAGCTCCGTGCGCTCGTACCGGAGACCCGAGATCCGGAGCTCCGTGACCCGCCGCTCGGTTGCTGCCGCGGGCGGGGCGAGGAGCGGTGTCTGCGGCGGCGGCACGGCTCCGGTCGTCGACGATCCCTCGTCGGGATCGAAGATGTCGCCCCAGCGGGCGAAGCCGCTGAACGGAATGGTGAACTCGAAGCCCCAGTAGACGACGCCCGGCACGCCGGTCGAGGTACCCTGGAGCGTCCCACTGGAGACGTTCGTCGCGAGGAGGGAGAAGGTGTGCGGAGTGTACGGGATGCCGACCTGCAACCCGGCGCTCCACGCCAGGTCCCCGCTCGGGCCCGCGACCCGGCCGGCGACGTCGCCGGCCAGAGCCAGGTAGCGCGTGATGCTCACGACCGCGCCGCCCGCGAGCGCCAGGGCGGCCTCCCCGTCATCCGCCGCGTTCTCGAACGCCTGCGAGAAGCCCCTGACGGCTCCGAGGAGCCCGAGCCGCCCGAATCGGATCTGGCTCGAGAGCTCGACGTCGACGCTCTGCGCGGCGCCGTTCCACGCGCCCGTCAGGGCGAGGGAGGGAGCCGCGCCCCCGGTGGAGCGGACTGCACCCCACGTCGCGTACGGCTGCCACTCGTTCGGGCCGCCGGCCAGCGCGGAGTTGCTGCTGTAGCGAAAACCGATGTTGACGTTTTCGAGGAGCCCGTAGGCGAGGAGGAAGGTGGGGTAATTGACGATCTTCGCACCGTCGAAGATGTCGGTCACGTCGACGTCTCCACCCACGACCTGGAAGCGATGGGAGATCTCGAAGAAGAGGTTGCGGGGAGAGGTTACCCACGTGCCCGCCATGTTGGGCGAGCGGTCCAGGACGGGCTGTGCGACGGCCGCGGCCGGGACGACGACCGCCGCCGGGATGAATACCGCGAGCAACAGGAGCGCCCGGGCGCCCGCGTGGCACACCGCGTGGTGAGGTGTTGCCGAGGTTCTCGACGCCGTCTCGATTCTCAGATGCAACGGAGTCCTCCCCGTGACTCGCCGACCGCTGAGGAACAGCCGACTGCGAGCTGTCGCCCTCGACCCTTCCAGTATCACGATTTGTCGAGTAGAAAGTCAATGTTGCGACAAATTGTCTGTCACTATGACAATGCAGACACGATTCGTTGCGTGACAGGTTGCGGCGGTCGGTGCGTCAGGGGATCGTCGTGGGTTCGGCGGGACCGGGTTGGTGGTGGGGAGCGGCGTGGAAGACGCGTGAAGCGCAGGCTCGTCTAACCGACGGTATCTCCGTTGGCGCCCAGCGGCAGGGCCGTGCTTTCCTTTCCCGTCTGCAGCACGATGGTCGTGCGCGTCGAGGCGACACCGGGGATCCTCTGGATCGTATGATCGAGGAGGTTGGCAAGTTCGTCCGGATCGCGCACGCGAACCTTGACGAAGAAGCAATCCTCGCCCACCACCCGGTGCACTTCGAGCACTTCCGGGACGGCCTTGAGCTGGGCCGTGATCTTCTCCGAGCGCGCGCCGTCTCCGGTGCGGATCATCACGAAAGCCGCGAGGCCGAATCCCGCCGAGCGGGGATCGACGCGCGCCGCGTAGCCGAGGATGATCCCTCTGTCCTCCAGCTTTCGGACTCGCTGGTGTACCGCCGAGGTGGCAAGACCGATGCGGCGCCCCATCTCAGCATTCGAGATGCGGGCGTTGTCCTGCAGAAGCGCCAGGAGGGCGCGATCGGTGGCGTCGAGGGCCTGATCAATCATGATCTCATGATGACACGGACGGTGGAAGCGGGCAACTCACACGTCCGCTCGTTCAGATGTAATCCAAACACGGGTGGGAAAGACGATCACGACGATCCCCGCCTTCCAGCGCTGCAGGCTCGGATGGGTTTGGCGCAGGAGGGCGTATCTTCTGAGGAGGAGACTTTCCAGCGAACCACGTGGCGAGACTTCGCAGAAGAGGGGCGGCCGGAACGCGCACCGTCCCCTCCTGTGAAACGACCTGTCTCGACCTTAGCTGCGGGCCGGGATCTTGTGGAAGGTCGAGTTGGACACTTCGTACGTACTGACCACCGGTGTTCCATCTA
>CANPVW010000139.1 GCA_947581745.1 Candidatus Benthicola azotiphorus | reverse complement strand
ACATCCTGGACCATTCGACGGTGTGCGTCCGAGGTGCGGTGCAGTGTGGCGATCGCCAGCTGGAGCAGCTCGCGGTCCAGGCCGGCGTGAAGCTCGTCCGGATCAGCCCCATCCTCGCTTCCCGGCGCGGCGACAGCCTCACCGATCGCCCGGCGGAAGGCCTGAGCCACGGCCCATGCTTCCTCCAGCTCGAGGCCCGCGTACCAGGGCAGCGCGTCGTCCGGCTCGTCCTCGAGCTCCACCACGCGGACGTCCCGGGGTGATCCGAACAGCTCGCGCGCCAGCCGGGCGCCCGAGGTCCGGAAGCGCTCGGGAAGGGAGCGAACCAGGGTTTCAGTCCCGGCCCATTCAGCTCCCCGGCTGCCGCGGCCCGCGCTTGCTCCAGCCGCCGATTCCGGCTGACTGGATCGGGAAGGGACGTTGTCTGCCATATCAGGACGCGAAAGCCTCTCGGGCCAGCTTGTGCTTGTCCATCAGCCGATACAGAGTCGTCCGGTCGATTCCGGCCTGGCGTGCGGACTCGGACATGTTGCCGCCCGTTCGCGCAACCAGGTGCGCCAGGTACTCGCGCTCGAAGCGATCCACGAGAAGTTGCTTTGCTTCGTGGAAGGGCATCCGAAGATCGAGGGCCGGGCCGAAGCCGTTCCCCGAGCTCATTTCGGGAGACTGATCCAGGATCGACAGCCTCTCGGCCGGAATCTCCTCGTCCGGGTCGGCGAGCACGACCATGTTCTCGATCACGTTCTGCAGCTCGCGGACGTTTCCGGGCCAGGGGTAGTGAATCAGGGCTTCCAGGGTCTCGCCCGCGAGGCGTGGTGGAGCCTCGCCCGGCAGCTGGTGCCGGCGCCAGAAATGATCGACGAAGTGACGGATGAGCACGGGAATGTCCTCGGGACGCTCCCTGAGCGACGGCAGGTGGATCGGAACCACCCGGAGCCGGTAGTACAGGTCGTTCCGCAGCACCCCGTTCTTCAGAGCTTCCTCGGGATCTCTATTCGTCGCCGAGATGAAGCGTACGTCGACTACGGCGTCGTCCTTCTCGCTTCCCACCCGCCGCAGGACCCCGTCCTGCAGCACTCGCAACAGCTTCGCCTGGATCGCGAGCGGCATCTCCGCCAGCTCGTCGAGGAAGAACGAGCCGTGGTCCGCCACTTCCAGCAGGCCGGCCTTGTCTCGAATCGCCCCGGTGAACGCCCCTCGCTTGTGACCGAACATCTCGGACTCTAGAAGCTCGCCGGGAAGGGCGGCACAGTTCACCGCCACGAACGGCTTCCGCGAGCGGCGGCTCTGCCTGTGAATGTACTGCGCAAACAGCTCTTTCCCGGTTCCGCTCTCGCCGGTGATGAACACCGAGGCGTCGGTGGGCGCCACCTTGAGCGCCTTGTTGACGGCCTCCCGCATCGAGGCGGACACGCCGAGAATGGTCGTGCCCCTCTCCACCAGCAGCCCTTCGCGCTGCGAAGGCTGCGTCACTTTCTGCGCGCGCAGGAGTGTGAAGGCAGCCCGCCCGATGAGCACCAGGAGCTGTGTGGCGGTGAAGGGTTTCGGAAGGTAGTCCCAGGCACCCGCCTGGATCGCCCGCACGCCGTCCTCTGTCGTGGCGTGTCCGGTCATCACGACCGCCAGGCAGTCCGGATTCCGCTTCCTGAGCTCCGCCAGGATGTCCAGTCCGTGCACCTGAGGCATGTTCTGGTCGATGAGGACGATTTCGTAGGTCTCGCTCTTCAGGCGCCGCAGCGCCTCCTCGCCTCGGCGTTCGACCTGGCATCCGTAGCCCTCTCCAGTGAGGACGGTCTCACAGCTTTCAAGGATGCTCGGCTCGTCGTCGATTACGAGAATCCGGATGGCCGCCCGGTCTTCGACCGCGACCAGGACGCGCTCCGCGTCCTCCGACACGTCGGGCTCCTGGATGTCGATGCTGTCATCCATGAATCGTTCTTCCCACTGGTGGTTTGGCGTCACTCGCGCCGCCTCCGGCGGTTCGCGGTGTCGTGCCGGCGCTACGGCCGGCCGGCCCGAGAAGATCAAGATCCGGACCCGGAGCGGCGGCTGAACGGTGTATTCAGCGTGTGGATCGGCAGATGTGGCGGATTCGCGACACCTGAGGCGCGAATCAGGAGACGGGGCAAAGCCCGCGGCGAGGCCCGTTCGTCGCATTCCGCAACGGGAACGGCCAAATCACGGCACCGAATGGCGCCCAGTAATGGGAGAATACCCGGTTCGTCAGGCGACGGCCGGAAGGCGGGCCATAGTGATCTCCGCGATGCGGCGCGCCGCTTCGCCATCCCACAGTTCGGGAAGACCCGGCGCCCGACGCTTTCGGAGAAGGGACGCCACCACGTCGGGCAGGCGGTCGAGCTCCTGGGCCGAAACGTGGGCGCCTCGACCGAAGATGTCGGCCCGGCCCACGGAGAGGTCTCCGATCCCGACGCTCGGCACGCCGACCACGGTCGCGCAGTCCGTGATGTCGAGTGCGTTCGTGACCACCGCGGCGGCGGCATCCACGAGCGCCAGCATCTCTACGTAGCTCGGCGAGTGGACTGCCGTCATCGGGCTTAGCAGCGCCTCCAGCCTCTGCTCCCGTACTGCAGCCGCAGAGCGCGGATCGAGCACCACGATCGTGGGGCGGCCCGTTTCGAAGGCCACGCCATCCAGAGCCCGCAGGAAGCCGTCGAGGGGCGGTCGGTCCACCCCGGAACCCGCGAGGTCCAGCAGGCCCACGACGTAGCTCCCGGCCTCCAGCCCCATCACGGAGGGCAGATCCAGCGCGGCCGCCGTTCGCCTGAGGCGCGATACGGTATCGGCAGCCGTGTTCCCTACGAAGTGGACTCGCCCGGGGTCGATGCCCTCCGCGATCAGATGATCCCGTGTCTGTCTCTCAGCCGTGAACAGAGCGTCGGACAGCCGGTCGGTGAGCAGCCGGTTGACCTCTGCAGCGGCGCGGCTGTTTCCGGAACGGACCCCCGCCTCGAGATGAGCGAGGGGAACCCCGTTCTTGCGTCCCACGAGCGCTGCCGCGAGCGACGAGTCCACGTCTCCCACCGCGAAGATCCAATCCGGCTGCTCCCGCAGCACGAGGGCCTCCAGAGCGATCAGCGACCTGCCAGTCTGCGCGGCGGAGGTGCCCGTGGACACGCCCAGCACGTGGTCCGGAGGAGGCAGCTCGAGCTCCTCCAGGAACCCGCCGCGGGCGGACAGGTCTTCCCGGTGGCCGGCGTAGACGATCACCTGGCGATCGGCCCCGGCGGCCGTGAGGGCGCGGAATACGGGGGAGATCCGGAAGAAGCCGGGGTGGGAGCCGACGACGTGAAGTACTTTCATCGCTCGCCCTACTCCACCGTGACGCTCTTGGCGAGGTTGCGTGGCTTGTCCACGTCGCAGCCTCGCATGACGCCGATGTGGTAAGCGAGCAGCTGCAACGGGATGCTCGAGACGATGGGCTGCAGACTGTCTTCCGTGCTCGGCACGATGAATACCTCGTCCGCCAGCTCCGCCAGACCGTTGGGTTCGGTGGTGATGGCGACGAGATAGCCTCCGCGCGCCTTCACCTCTCTCATGTTCGACAGCACCTTCGGATAGACGCTGTCGCGCGGCGCGACGACGACGACAGGCATGTTCTCGTCGATCAGGGCGATCGGGCCGTGCTTCATCTCGGCCGCGGAGAATCCCTCCGCGTGCACGTAACTGATCTCCTTGAGCTTCAGCGCCCCTTCCAGTGCCGCGGGAAAGCTGTATCCGCGTCCCAGGTAGAGGAAGTTGGAATTGCCCCGGTCCGCGAGCCGGCGGGCCAGCGCCTCCAGTTCGTCGGCGCGGGAGAGGATCTTCCGCACCTTGTCCGGCAGCGATCGCAGCTCCGCGAGTACGCGTTGCGTCACGTCGGGATCGAGGCCGCGCTGGCGCCCGAGATAGAGAGCGAACAGGGCCATGGCTGCGACCTGGGAGGTGAACGCCTTCGTGGACGCCACGCCGATCTCCGGTCCCGCGTGCAGGTAGATCCCGGCGTCCGTTGCTCTCGCGATCGAGCTTCCGACCACGTTGACGATCCCGAGGGTGGTGGCGCCCCTCTCCCGGGCCAGGGACAGCGCGGCCAAGGTGTCCGCGGTCTCACCGGACTGGGACACTCCGACGACGACCGTTCCCGGCTCGAGGACGGGATTCCGGTAGCGCCATTCCGAGGCATACTCGACGTCCGCCTGAATGCGGGCGTACTCCTCGATCATGAACTTGCCGATCATGCTGGCGTGCCAGGACGTTCCGCACGCGGTGAACACCACGCGCTTCGCTTCGGAGAGAATCGCTGCCACATCGGATAGCCCTCCGAGCTTCACGGCGGGGCTCGACGGCTGGATCCGGCCGCGCAGAGTCGCCTCGAGGCTCGTCGGCTGCTCGACGATCTCCTTCAGCATGAAGTGCGCGTGACCGCCACGCTCCGCGGCCTCCAGGTCCCAATCGATCACCTCGACCGGTTTCACGATGCGCGACATCGCGTCCATGGAGAGGATGTCGCACCCCGACGCGTCGAGGACGGCCATCTCCCCGTCGTCCAGGTAGACGACCCGCCTCGTGTAGGGCAGAATGGCAGCGGCGTCCGACGCCGCGAAGATGCGCCCGTTTCCGAGGCCGACGAGAAGCGGCGATCCCCGGCGCGCGCACACGATGCGGCCGGGCTCCCGGGAGCTGATCACGGCGATGCCGTACGTACCCTCGACCATGCTGAGTGCCCGGGCCACGCTGAGGTGCAGGGGCGGAAGCCAGTGCTCCTCGATCAGGTGCGCCAGGACTTCGCTGTCCGTTTCCGATTGAAATACGTGCCCGCGCCGCATCAGCTCGGCCCGCAGAAGGTCGGCGTTCTCGATGATGCCGTTGTGGCACACCGCGATTTCGTTTGAGCAGTCGCGGTGGGGGTGGGCGTTACCGACCGTGGGCTCCCCGTGCGTCGCCCAGCGGGTGTGGGCGATCCCCGACTCGCCGACTATGGGCTCGCTGTCCAGCAGGTGACCCAAAGCCTCCAGGCGCCCTGCCGCCCGGCGTGTCTCCAGGCCGCTGCCGTTCTGCACGGCGAGACCGGCCGAGTCGTAGCCCCGGTACTCGAGGCGGCTCAGCGCCTCGAGGAGGATGGGGGTCGCCTGCTCTCCCCCGGCGTACGCGACGATTCCACACATCGGCTGTGAGTCCCTTCGATACGGGTCGCCAGGTGCTGCAGCTTCTCCGGCGGCTCCATTGGTCCGGCGGGTCCATCCCTCCGGCGTGGACCTCAGGTACAAGAGACGAGCCAGAGCGAGCAGCGTCTGGCACACAGGACGCTCGAGTCGCGTAACATGTTATTTCATAGACAGATGCGGGCACGTCGGGAGGACCAGACGAACGGGTCCGATCAGGCCGGGCAGAGAAAGTGTGGCGGCCCCGCTACACGATCTGTCGCGGCGTCCCCGCCGGTGGGATCAGGCCGCGAGCGGCCAGACCAGCGGGATGAGGAGCAGACAGACGATCGCCAGCAGGATCTGGAGCGGTACGCCGATCCTGGTGAAGTCGGTGAATCGATACCCGCCGGGTCCGTACACGATCAGGTTCGTCTGGTAGGCGATCGGCGTGGAGAACGAGAGCGACGAGGCGACGGTGATCCCCACGACGAAGGGCCGCGGATCCAGGCTCAGGCTGGCGGCCGCCGACACGGCAACCGGGAACATGATCGCCGCCGCTGCCGTGTTCGAGACCACGGCGGTCAGGAGCATCGCGGCGACGATCGCGGCGGCCAGAACGCCGAGGCCACCGAAGACGAGACCCACGTCATCCACCCCGATCGCCAGGGTTGCTGCCGCGCCGCTCGATTCCAGCGCCGTCGCGATCCCGAGCGCCGAGCCGATCGTGACCAGCACCGACCAGTCCACCGAGCGCTTCGCCTCGCCCAGGCTGAGACATCTGAACGCGACCATCGCCATGGCGGCGCCGAGCGCCGTCACGACGATGGGCAGGACGTCGAGCGCCGCGAGGGCGACCATGGCGACCATGATCAGCACCGCCGGGAGCGCCCGGTCCCTGCGGGGAGCCGCGCTGTCCCCCACGCGACTGATCAGGTAGAAGTCGGGTGAGTCCCTGAACGCGCGGTAGAAGGCCCCCGCCGCTTCGATGAGCAGCGTATCGCCGGGTCGCAGTATGATGTCCCCGATCCGCCCTTCGATGCGCTCCCCATGCCGGTGGACCGCGATCACGGCGGCGTTGTAGCGGCCCCGGAATCCGGCGTCGCGGATGTTCGAGCCGACGAGCGGGGACCCCGGGGATACGACCGCCTCGTGCAGCTCCCAGCCGACCACGTTTCGTGATCGCTCCGAGCCTGTCGGTACGAGGCCGTCGTACTTCCGCAGGTCCACGATGCTCTCCACGACTCCTGCGAAAGTCAGCA
>CANPVW010000138.1 GCA_947581745.1 Candidatus Benthicola azotiphorus | reverse complement strand
GCCTCGCAGGAGACGTACGGATGTCTCCTGTGCCACGCGGACAAGCGCCGGGCGTACCAGATGGGGGTGCACTCCGAGCGGGGAGTCCGGTGCCACGACTGTCACGGCGGCGACCCTGCGGCGTTCGAGACCGCGCAGGCGCATTCCGGTGACTTCAGGGGGCGGCTCACCAAGCTCGAGACGGTGGAGGTCTGCTCGTCGTGCCACGGCGACCCCGACCAGATGAGACAGTACGGGCTCCCGGCCGACGAGATCGCCGAGCTCCGCACCAGCCGGCACGGGCAACTCCTGCTGGACGAGGGGAACCTCGACGCACCCACCTGCTCGGATTGCCACGACCCCCACACGACACTGCGGCCCGACGACGCGCGCAGCGGAGTCTACCCCACCAACATCTCCGCCACCTGCGCCCGCTGTCACGACGACAAGGACCTGATGGCGCCGTACGGGATCCCGACCGGGCAGGTGGAGGCGCACCGACACAGCGCCCACGGGGTCGCCCTGTACGAGCGGGAGAACTTCGCGGCTCCCACTTGCGTCGGATGCCATGGCTCGCACGCGGCCCTTCCGCCGAACGTGAACGAGATCTCGAACGTGTGCGGGCGATGCCACGTCAACGTGCGGAAGGCGTTCGATCTCGGGCCACACGGACGGGTCGAGGGCGGAAAGGCGCCGCTCGGATGTACGGGATGCCATTCGAACCACAGCACCGAACGAGTGCAGACGGACCGGATCGCGCAGACCTGCGAGGGCTGTCACCGGGCGGGCAGCGCCGAGGCGACCCTCGGAGCGGAAGTGGAGCAGGTGATGATCCGCGCCGAGACCGAGATCGCGCGAGCGGAAGAGGCGCTGTCGGAGCTCGTTCGCGCCGGGCACGAGACATCGGACGAGAGGTTTCGCTTCCGCGGGGCGGTGACCGACTTCGGGCGGCTCGAAAAGATCCAGCACACGCTGGACCTGGAGCAGATGACGGACATCGAACGGCTGATCGCCTCGGCTTCGCTCGACATTCGTGGCAAGGCGGAGGTGAGCGCCGAGGAGCGGTGGGAACACAAGCTGTTCCTCCTGCCGGTCTGGTTTTTCGCCCTCGGGATCATCTTCCTGGCGGGGAGCCGGCTCCGCCAGATGCGATCGAGAGCTCCCGACGCGACGGAAGCAGGCTGAAATGGCTTTCCTCAGGGGGAAGTCCAGGTCGAAGCTCGTCCTGATCGGCATCCAGGTCCTGCTCCTGTTCGGACTGCTGGCGGGATTGAGCACGCTCGGGTTCATCGAGTACAGCGCCCAGCCGAGCTTCTGTACCAACTGCCACAACATGAAGCCCTACTACGAGTCGTGGGCCAGCTCGAGCCACAACGACGTGCCGTGCATCAAGTGCCACTACGCGCCGGGCATCAAGGCGGAAGCGATGGGCAAGGTGCAGGCGGCGAACCAGGTGGTGAAGTACGTCACGGGATCATACGGCACGCGCCCGTGGGCCGAGATCGAGGACGCGGCATGTCTCAGATCCGGCTGTCACTCGACACGGAAGCTCGAGGGCGAGCTCGTGTTCTCCGGTGTGCGATTCAATCACCGCCAGCACCTCATACAGCTGAGGCGGGGCAAGCAGCTCCGGTGCACGAGCTGCCACTCGCAGATCGTGCAGGGAGAACACCTGGCCGTGACGAAGGAGACCTGCTTCCTGTGTCACTTCAGGGGTCAGCCGCCAGGCGAGCCGATCGCCGGTTGCACGGGGTGCCACTCCTCACCGCCCCGACTGGAAGTCGAGGGCCGGGTCATCGACCACCCTCAGTACGTGGCGGACATGGTGTCCTGCGTGTCGTGCCACGACCGCGTGACCTCGGGAACCGGCGCCGCCGACCAGGACCGGTGCTACGTGTGCCACAACCTCCCCGAGCGACTGGCCGAGTACGAGAACACGACCCTGATACACGAGGTCCATCTCACCGAGCACAACGTGGAGTGCCAGCTTTGTCACCGACCGATCGATCACGCGATCGTCTCCCTCTCCGACGAGTTCGACCTCGACTGCAAGTCGTGCCACGAGGGGTCGCACGTGGCCCAGCAGCGCATGTTCACGGGCACCGGAGCGCATGGGACCGGTGACGATCCCAGTGCGATGTTCCTCGCCAGGGTCACCTGCCAGAGCTGTCACCGCCTTCCGCGGGAACTGGTGGGTCACGAGAACGTGAAGGCAGCGGGTGAAGCTGCCTGTCTCTCATGCCACGGGATCCGGTACGCGAACATCCTCCCGGGCTGGCAGGCCGAGGCGGAGCGCAAGCTGGACCGCGTCGCGAAGGTGGTCGATGCCGCATCGGGCAGCCGTCGCCGCGGATCGGAGACGCAGCGCGCTGCGGCCGACAGTCTGCTCGAGCTGGCGCGGGGCAACGTGGAACTGGTGCGAGTGGGCAAGGGCGTCCACAATGTGGAATACGCTGATGCGACTCTCCGCGCCGCCCTGCAGCTCGTCCGGGAGGCTTCGGAAAGCGGAGGAATCGACTACCAGACTCCGGAAGTGGATCTGGGTCAGCCGGTGAGCGAGAACCAGTGCCTGCGCTGCCACTCGGGCATCGAGGATCAACGTGGAGAATGGCGGGGGCGTTCGTTCCGGCACGAGCCGCACGTCACGCGGGCCAACCTGTCGTGCACCTTCTGCCACACGTCAATGGACGACCACGGCAAGATCTCGCTCGCGTCGCCCGAGATATGCTCGGACTGCCACCACAGCGGCGCGATGGCGTGCGAACGGTGTCACGAGGGCACGCCCGGACCTCCCGGCGGTGTCATTCGCACCGGCGTCGGGGACTTTCCGCACGCCCGGCACACGGAGCTCGGATTCGACTGCGCCATGTGCCACGGCAACCCGCCGACGCGCCCCGGAGCGGATCTGTGCGAACGGTGCCACGGTGCTCACCACCAGCCGGAGGTGAGGTGCCTGGCCTGCCACCGGGAGGGAGTGAAGGCGATCCATCCCCCCGTGGTGCACCAGGGTTGTGCGATCTGTCACGGCGAGGCCGTGGCCGGCATCGACTCGTGGTCCCGCAACGTGTGCACGGTGTGCCACGACGATCGCGTGGATCACTACGCCCCGAACGACTGCGTGGCGTGTCATCCGCAGCCGCCGCTCGGCTCGGACGAATCGTCCTGAGCAATGGCGCCGAGTGCCCTACGATTGCAAGTCGTTTCCGGCACGAAAGATGCTGTTCCGGGCCGTGAAGCGCTTCCCCGCTTCACGTTGAGCGGAATACACCGGAGATCGCCCATGTTGCTGTCCCTGCTCGTCCGGCGACCCGCGCTCGCGCGCGGCCTCGGAGCCGTCGCGTGCGTCCTGTCGGTGGCTGCGTTCCGGGCCGGGCCGCTGCCGGCCCAGGAAGCGACGCAGGACCCGAATCGGACCTGCTTCATGTGTCACGGCGATCCCGAGAACTTCTCCGCGCGGGAGGACGGCGACCGGCTGATCGTGACCCGGGACGAGTTCGAAGGTTCGGTGCACGGCGGGTTCGGCATGGCGTGCACCACCTGTCACAGTGGCTTCGCCTTTCCCCACCCCGACGAATACACGCCGGTGCGCTGCGAGGCGTGCCACGGATCCGAGAACCGACTGTACGCCGAGAGCGTGCACGGCTACGCCCTCGCACGAGGCAACGAGAGAGCCCCGACCTGCGCCGGGTGCCACGGAGAGCACGACATCCGGAGGAGCGACGATCCGGAGAGCCGCACCTACCACGGACACGTGGCGGAAACCTGCACCGCGTGCCACAGCACCGGTGGTCTGCTGACGGATCAGTACGTCAAGCTGCCATCTCCGGCCCTGCAGTTCGCGCAATCCGTGCATGGCAAGGCCGGCAGCAACGGCGACATGGCCGCGGCGACGTGTACAGACTGTCACGGCGTCCACGACCTCAAGGGACATAACGACCCCAGCTCGAAGATCAACCGGCTCAACGTCGCGTCGACCTGCGGCGCCTGTCACGTGAACATCCGGGCCGAGTACGATCGGTCGATTCACGGGCGAGCCGTCATGGCGGGCGTCGGCGACAGCCCCACGTGCACCGACTGCCACGGCGAGCACCTGATCCTCCGCCCCGACGACCCGGACGCGGCCACGCACTCGAATCAGCTGGCGGTCGAGCTCTGCGGCACGTGCCACAGCGATCCGGTGATCATCGCCAAATACAGCTTGCGGGACGAGGTCGTCCTGTCGTACGAGGACAGCTACCACGCCTGGGCCAGGGCACGCGATGACTCCCAGACCGCTACCTGCGTGAGCTGCCATACGGCCCACCTCGTGCTGCCGGAAGCCGATCCGGCCTCGTCGATCTCCGAGTCGAACGTCGTTGACACGTGCCGGCAATGTCACGAGGACGCGACCCCGGCCTTCGCCCAGTCGTACGATCACGCGGCGGCGGCGGCGGCCACGAACCGCGGACGGAGGATCGTCACAGCGATCTACATCAGCCTGATCGTGGTCGTGATCGGCGGCATGGCGATCCACAACGCCCTGATTCTCAACTACTACCTGGTCGAGAAGCGGCGCCGCGAGCAGGTCGAGCGTGCCGTGGTCCGCTTCGACCGCATCCAGATCGCGCAGCACATCACCCTGGCCCTCGCCTTCATCCTGCTCGTCCTCACCGGGTTCGCGCTTCGGTACCCGGAGGCGCTGTGGGTGAAGTGGACCGGGCTCGGCCTCCTGAGTGAACCGGCGCGCTCGGTGACGCACAGGATCGCCGGGGTGAGCCTCATCCTGTTCTCCATCGTCCACCTGGTCTACGTGATCCGCTCGCGGCGCGGACGGGAGGAATTCCGTGCGATGGCACCGAACTTCCAGGACCTGAAGGACTTCATCGACAACATGAGCTTCCACACCTGGCGGACGAAGCGCAGGCCACGCTTCGGGCGCTACGACTACACGCAGAAGGCGGAATACTGGGCGCTCGTGTGGGGAACGGGTCTGATGGCCATCACCGGCCTCGTCCTCTGGTTCCCGGTCATAGCGACCGCGCTGGCCCCGACCTGGATCGTCTCGATCTCGGAGACCATTCACTTCTACGAGGCCTGGCTGGCGATGCTCGCCATCATCGTCTGGCACTTCTTCTTCGTGATCTTCCACCCGGAGGTCTATCCGATGAGCTGGATCTGGCTCACCGGGAGGATGCCGGAGCACGAGCTGCAATCGGTGCACGGGCGCTGGTACGACGACGAGGTCGCCGAGATGCTCGATGCCCTCCCGCCGGGCGAGGTGACGGCCGGGGACGTTGCGCCCCCGCCGGATGGGACACCTTGACCCGATAGCGTGCGACAGAGGTTGCGCCGTCCGGCCTCAAAGCGCGTTAATTCATTGACATTCAACGAATTGTGACTTTGCGTCCGCTTCTTGCAACGGTGGGCGCCGAGTGCGGTGTGCGCCCACGCAGGGCTCGACCCGCCACGACCGAATAGATCGCCAATTCCTTCCGGGGGCCTGATGCGAATCCGGATGTTCGATAGCTGGAAGCGATGGTCCGCCGCGACCGCGGTTTTCGCCGTCTGCCTGGTTCCTGGCTCCGCGCGAGCGCAGGAAATCAACTGCCTGATGTGTCACGAGAACCCCGCGTTCTTCCAGAGCCTGGAAAACGGCGAACGGCTCGTGGTAAGCCAGGAATCACTGGCCGGGTCCGTACACAGCAGCCTCAGATGCCAGGATTGCCACGCAGGGCTCGATTTTCCGCACCCGGCGGACGCGCCCGCGCCGAGCTGCGCCCAGTGTCACGGCCGGCAGGCCCGGCAGCACGCACAGTCCCTGCACGGTCAGGCGATCGCTCGCGGAGATGACCTGGCGCCTGACTGCAGCGACTGCCACGGCTCACACGGCATCCTCTCGAGTCGGAATCCGGCTTCGAGGACTTCCGTGATGAACATCCCGTTTCTGTGCGGCGAGTGCCATCAGGAAGGCACCGAGGTATCCGAGAGACGTGACATTCCCCAGGACCGGATCCTCGAGAACTACTCGCTGTCGATCCACGGTGCCGGGCTCTTCGAGCAGGGACTGACCGTCACGGCGGTGTGCACGTCCTGCCACACCTCGCACTTCATCCTGCCCCACACGGACCCGCGCTCCAGCATCCACAAGGACAACGTCGCGAACACCTGCATGCAGTGTCACGGGCGGATCGAGGAAGTCCACACGAAGGTGATCGAGGGACGGCTGTGGGAAGAGGCCCCGCACGAGATCCCACCATGCGTGGACTGCCACCAGCCGCATCAGATCCGCCGCGTGTTCTACGACGCCGGCATAGCCAACGCGGACTGCCTGGAGTGCCATTCGGACCCCGCCCTCGAGGGAACCGCGCTCGACGGCAGCACCGTGTCGATGTACGTGGACCCGGATTCGTTCGAGCTTTCTGCTCACAAAGGAACGGCCTGCGGCCAGTGCCACACGGACGTGAGCCCCGTGTTCGATGAGCGTCCCTGCGAGACGGTCGCTTCGCCGGTGGACTGCTCGATCTGTCACGCGGAGGTCGTCACCGAATACGACGGGAGCAGCCACGGCAGGCTGGCCGCCGAGGGAGTGACGGACGCGCCCACGTGCCTGGATTGCCACGACAAGCACGCCACGGGCGACAAGGAGACGCCCACTTCGCCCACCTATCCCCGGAACGTTCCCGAGCTCTGTGCCACCTGCCACCGGGAAGGCGAGCCGGCGGCGAAGCGTCTCCAGCACGAGGGTCCCGACATCGTGCGCGGTTACGAGATGAGCATTCACGGTAAAGGGCTCCTGGAGAGCGGCCTGGTCGTCACGGCGACCTGCAGCGATTGCCACGGCGCTCACACCGAGCTGCCCGCCGACGACCCGGCCTCCACCGTCAACCCGAACAACGTCGCCGCGACGTGTGGCCAGTGTCACCACGGTATCGCCGAGGACTTCAGGAAGAGCGTCCACTATCCGGAAGGGGGGGACTACGCGGAGGGCGAGGAGCACCCCTATCCGACCTGCGAAGACTGCCACACCTCGCACACGATCAGCCGCACCGACCGCGATGACTTCCGTATGCTGATGATGAGCCAGTGCGGAAGGTGCCACGAGCCTGAGTCCGAGACCTTCTTCGAGACCTACCACGGCAAGGTGTCGAGGCTGGGCGGCGCCAGGGCGGCGAAGTGCTACGACTGTCACGGCACGCACGGCATCCTGCCCCCCACGGACCCGGCCTCGACGCTCAGCCGGAACAACATCGTGGACACGTGCGCGCAGTGTCACCGGGCGGCGAACGAGAAGTTCACCGGGTACCTGACGCACGCCACGCACCACGACCCGAACAAGTATCCGTGGCTGTTCCTGTCGTTCTGGGCGATGACCGGGCTGCTGGTCGGCGTGCTCACGTTCTCGCTGATCCACACGGGCGCCTGGCTGTGGCGCCTGTGGCGATCGCCGCACGAGTGGAAGGTCCATGCCGAGGCGGTGGCCGGGGAGCGAAGACTGCTGTACCGGCGGTTCACGGTGTTCCAGCGAATCCTGCACGTCGTGATGCTGCTGAGCTTCATGCTCCTCGCGGCGACCGGAATGGCCCTGAAGTTTTCCTGGATGGGGTGGGCGAAGCTGTTCTCACGGGCAGTGGGCGGCTTCGAGGCGATGGGCGTCCTGCACCGCCTGGGTGCGATCTCGCTGATCACTGTGTTCATCATTCACCTGGTGGACGTCCGGGGGCAGAAGCGGGCCTCGGGGAAGACCTGGAAGGAGTACATTTTCTCGCGCGACTCGCTCATGTTCAACAGGAATGACGGCCATGAGCTCGTGGCGTCCGTGAAGTGGTTCTTCGGCAGGGGAGAACGGCCGCGCTACGGCCGGTTCACCTACTGGGAGAAGTTCGACTACTTCGCCGTCTTCTGGGGCATGTTCATCATCGGCTCCACGGGACTCTTCCTGTGGTTCCCGGAGCTGTTCACGAACGTGCTTCCGGGGTGGTTCGTCAACGTCGCCACGATCATCCACAGCGATGAGGCGCTGCTGGCGGTGGCGTTCATCTTCACGATCCACTTCTTCAACACGCACTTCCGCCTGGACAAGTTCCCCATGGACCCCGTGATCTTCACGGGTCGCGTACCGGTGGATGAGCTGAAGCGCGACAAACCGATGGAGTACGAGCGCATGCAGCGGGAGGGCAAACTGGAAGAGCGACTGGTCGAACCGTTCCCGAAGGAGTTCGAGACCGCCGTTCGGGTGTTCGGGTTCACGATGCTCGGGATCGGACTTGTGATCGTGGGCCTCATCATCTACACGATGCTGTTCGGGTACAGGTAGTGAGCGGCGGCTCCCGAGCGGGCGGGGCGGCCTTGATCCGTCCCGCTCCACCGGCCATGTTCATGGGGCCGTCCCAGGAAGCTCCGCAATCAGGAACCCTCAAGCGCGTCGGAGCAGGGCTATGACTGTCCATCGCCGGCCGTTCCTCATACTCGTCGCGGGTGCACTGCTGGGGTTGCCGGGCTCAGGCCGCGCCCAGGGGGTGCGGGGCGACGTCACCCTCAACTGGGGTTGGCTCCAGCTCCGGCCGTTCGTGGTGGATTCGGTCCCCGAAGATGGCGTGGCGGGCTCCGGGCTGCAGAGACAGCTGACCGACGGAACCACGGTCACCTGTATCGAAGGCGACTTCTGCCGCTGGTACGAGGACAACGGCGAAAGACAGGACATCACGCCGTTCACTCAGGACCTGCGTTTCGCAGGCTGGACCGGGGTGCAGGGCCTCTCCTTCCACGGGCAGATGCGCACTCGTTTCGGCAGTGACGATCTGTGGCCGCGCACCGACCAGAACTTCGACCTCCTGACCGGCTACCTGAGCCTCACCCGCAGCGCCTATCGAATCAATGCGGGACGAATGTACCGGGCTTCCGGACTCGGATACTACAATTTCGACGGCGCGTCGGTCATGTTCCGCGGGCTCGACTGGATGTGGATCGAGGCCTATGGCGGCTGGAGTCTGGCCCGCGGAGTCAATGCCCCCCGCGACGGGAAGCTGTACACGGAGTCCGATCTGCTGGCCACCGACCGGCGCGGCCTGCTGTTCGGCGGCGAGCTCGGATTCAAGGGCGGCAAGGTCTTCTCGGGGTCCGCGACCTACCAGCGGGAGCTCCGCACGGATCGACTGGCCCTCTACAGCGAACGGGCGGCGGTGGACCTGCGGGCCCTCATCGGCGGCTGGGCATTCGACGGGGCCGCTGCCTACGACTTCGCGTACGACGAGATCAACGACGCCAGGGTGCGCGTAACGACACCGCAGATCCTGGGGATCCGGTTCTCGGCGCAGGCCAGACGTTACGTGCCGTTCTTCGACTACTGGACCATCTGGAGCGCCTTCTCTCCCGTCGGTTTCGGTGAGGGACGATTGTCCGGCACCTGGACCTCCCGCAGCATTCCGCTCCTCGTGGAAGCGGGCGGCGCCTATCGCAAGTACGAGGAAACGAATGCGGGTCCGGCCACGACGACTATCCTGCGGGACGGCTGGCGAGGGTTCGGACGGGTCTACTGGACCCCTGACCGGTGGTACGTTGACGCCCGCTATCGCTTCGAGGACGGTTTCGGAGGCTCACGCTACGGCGGCGACCTGATCTTCGGGCGGTACCTGGATCAGCGTTCGATCTCGTACGTGGCGGTACGGGGTACGGGGACCGAGACACTGTATGAATTCCGCGATGGGGAGCGCTACGTGACCGGCGCGGCGGTCGAGGGCGCGTATGACATCCCGAACGCCGACCTCACGCTCGATGCGAGCCTCGGCTTCTACCGGATCGAAGACAAGAACAGGCCGCAGGCCACCGACTGGACGGAGGGGCGGGCAACGGTCGGACTGCGCTGGCGCTTCAACACTGGAGGTACACGATGAGGCGGCTCGCTTACCTGGGCGCCTTCGTTCTCGCGCTCGGCGCCGGAGCGTTGTTCGCGGCCTCCCGTGCGACCTTCGAGTTCCCGCACGAGAAGCACGCGGGTCTCGGCGCGTCGGGCTGCGAGAGCTGCCACGCGGGCATCTACTCGGGTGACGCGTCACGCAACGTGTCGGTGGACCCGAGCCTCTGCTCGGGATGCCACAACGGCCAGACGTTCGTGGAAGTGAACTGGCCCGGGTACACTCCCCAGGAGAGCAGCCTCAAGTTCCAGCATGCAACGCACCCGAAGCTCGGCTGCCAGACGTGTCACGGCATACCGGGGGCCGAGGGAGCCATGGCGGTGCAGCCGGCGTCGGGGCAGGTGTGCCTGGTCTGCCACGGCAACGGGGCCGCGAACCACTTCGAGGTGGGCGTGAATCCCTGTGAAACCTGCCACTACGACCCCGCTCCCGGCCACACGCCCGAGTTCAAGACTCAGCACGGCACGGCAGCGGCGGCGGGGCTGCCGAACTGTACGCAGTGCCACCAGCAGGAGAGCTTCTGCGTCGACTGCCACGATGGACCGGTGAACCCCCGGTTCCAGTACCACCCCGCGAACTTCGTCACGCGACACGGCGCCGAGGCCTGGAGCGAACCTGTCGAGTGTGCCGAGTGCCACTCGCGCGAGGTGTTCTGCCGGGATTGCCACTCGAACCAGGGAGTGGCGATGGACGGCAGGCAGAACGGCGGCTACCACGACGGCGTGGCGAACTGGCAGCAGCAGCATGGAGTCGCCGCGCGACAGGGAATGGACAGCTGCGTGTCCTGCCACCAGCAGACCGAGTGTCTCGCCTGCCACTCGGCCAAGGCGGGCTGGCGAGTCAATCCGCACGGCCCTGACTTCGACCCGACGAGAGCCGAGGACCGCAGCACCCAGGCCTGCGGCATTTGCCACACGGGATATTGATCTATCTTCCATCTCCCCCGGATCGGGGTCCGGAAGGAAGATGGTCGAGTCGGCGGGCCTGCCCGGAGGAACAAATCCGCCGGGTGGGTCCGAGTAGTTCTTTACCTGTACCACACGGGACAACTTGAAGAATCCGGGGCGACCCCGTTTGCGGCGCTACGTCGTCTTCGCCATGGCGGTCCTCGGCGGGCCGCAGGCTCACTCCGCGGTCGCTCAGGACCTGCCCGCACCGACGCAGAACGCGGTGGCCGGCGCTGCAGTCTTCGGTGAAAAGGGCTGCATCCGCTGCCACTCGGTCGACGGTGGCGGTCCAACCATCGGACCGAATCTTCGGTCGATCGGGTCAGGCCGGAGTTTTCAGGAGCTCACGGCCGCACTGTGGAATCACCTGCCGGACATGAGCCGGCGCATGACGGACCTCGGAATCGGTCAGCCGCACTTGAGTGAGCGCGAGGCCGGAGATCTGTTCGCGTTTCTCTACACGCTCGGGTACTTCGATTCCGCTGGCGATCCCGAACGTGGCAAACAGCTTTTCACGGAGAAGAGCTGCGTTCGATGCCACCAGGTGCGGGGCATCGGAGGAGTCGTCGGCCCTGTGCTGGACCACGTCGGCGCACGTGGCGTGCCGATCGAAGTCGCCGCGGCCATGTGGAACCATGGCCCCAGCATGATCGAAGCGGCGGAGGCGCGGGGGATCTCCCGACCCAGGCTGACTGGACGTGACTTCACGGATCTGATTGCCTTCCTGCAGACCGACGATCCGCAAACTCCGGTCGAGAACCTGTATGTTCTTCCGGGCGATGCCGAGGCCGGCGCCGCAGTCATCGAGGAGAACCGTTGCACGGTGTGTCACGGCGCGCCGGGTGCGGGCGGGGGCATCGCGCCGGACCTGGCAGGACTGCGCCGGGGGGCAAGCCTCGTCGACTTCGTGGCCCTGATGTGGAACCAGACCCCGGCGATGATGACAGCGCTGCAGGCGAGAGACCTCGAGTTCCCCCATCTGGAGCCGGAGGACTTCGCCAATATCGTCGCGTACCTGTATTCGGTGAACTATTTCGAGGCCGGCGGCCACGCGAGCCGCGGGCCGGCACTGATCAGGGAGAAGGGATGTGAGAGGTGCCACTCGACAGATCAGCTGTCGTCCATTCCGGGTTTGGGTCACCCGGCGTCCATCACGGCCGCCCTCTGGAACCATCTCCCCGTGCTACAGACCGCCGAAGAGCTGGAGTCGTGGCCGTCGTTCACCGCCAGTGAGATGGGAGATCTCATGGCATTCTTCCTAGCGAGCTCTCCATGATGCGATGCGTGGGCGTATTCGGCTTCGTCGTGGCAGGCATCCTGGCCACGTGGATGCCGGCACCAGGCCAGGAGACAGGATCCAGCTGCGTCGCGTGTCACGAAATGCTGTCCGGGCGCCTGGGTGACCCGGCAAAGAGGTTCGCGGAGGACGTTCACGCGGAAGCCGGCTTCGGATGTCCGGCCTGTCACGGTGGTGACCCCACGATTCAAGGCCCGGCCGCGATGGACGAGGCGAAGGGCTACATCGGGCGCCCTGAGGCTGCGCAGATACCGGGTATCTGCGGTCGATGCCATTCCGACGCCGGCTTCATGCGGCAGTACAACCCGGCCCTCCGAGTGGACCAGGTGCAGGAGTACCTCACCTCGGTCCACGGACAGCGACTGCTGGGTGCCGGCGATACGGCAGTGGCGAACTGTGCCAGCTGTCATGGACCACATGGCATCCTCCCAGCCACCGACCCGCGTTCCCCGGTATACGCACTCAACGTCGCGGACACCTGCGCGGGTTGTCACTCCGATACGGCGCGCATGGCGCCGTACGGCATCCCGACGGACCAGGCGGAGAAGTACCGACGCAGCATTCACTGGGAGACGATGTCCGAGGGCGGGGACATGTCCGCCCCGACGTGCAATGACTGTCACGGCAACCACGGAGCTGCCCCGCCGGGCATTTCGTGGGTCGGCCATGTGTGCGGGCAATGCCACGTTGTGATGGCCGAGTACTTCGAGGCGAGCCGTCATTCCGCCGCGTTCGAGATGATGGGCGTACCAGGGTGCGCACGGTGTCACCAGAACCACGAGATTCGACCCGCATCGGACGGGATGCTGGGTATGGGCGAAGAGGCGGTCTGTGTGACATGCCACCGGCCCGATGACGTCGGAGGGCAGGGGGCGATCGCCATGCGGGCCACGATCGACACGCTCAGCGGCACGATAGACTCCGCCAGGGTCGTCCTCGAACACGCCGAGGATTCGGGGGTCGAGGTCAGCTCGGCGCTGGCGACGCTTAACGACGCCCGGAGCTCGCTGATCAAGGCGCGCACGGCGGTCCACGCTTTCGATCCCGAGAAAGTCGCCGCGGATGCCGAGCCCGGAATGAAGATCGCCGGCGAGGCGCTCGTGAGAGGCAGACAGGCGCTCGGCGAGCTGCGGTTCAGGCGGATCGGTCTCGCGGTCGCCGTGCTGATCATAGGAGCGTTGATCGTGGGGCTGGTGCTCAAGATCAAGGAAGTGGAGCCGTCGGTCGGGGCGACCGACGGTCGCGACACCTGACGAGCCTAGGAGCGACTGCATGGCTGGCGATCGCACGGCGGTGAATTCGACACGCAGGAAGTTCGTGAATTGGCTCCTCGGAACCAGTGCCATCGGCTACCTGGCGGCGGTTGTCTATCCGATCGGCCGTTACCTCATTCCGCCACCGGCGGG
>CANPVW010000137.1 GCA_947581745.1 Candidatus Benthicola azotiphorus | reverse complement strand
GGCTGCGATCGAGGATGAAGTTCCCGCGAAGCGTGAGGCCAACTACGCCGCTGCGGTCGACGCCCATGGAGCAGTGCGTTCCGCCGGTCCGCGGGAGGTTTCGCATGTCTGATCACGATGTCACCCGACCGAAGGAGATCGGTCGCAACATTCCGCCGATCGCGATCAGCGAGACGTCGACCCTCGTGAATCCCACCGGGTCGTGGAAGTACATCATGCCCCGCTACGAGGACCGAGTGGCGCCGTGCAACGCCGGGTGCCCGGTCGGCATCGACATCGAGGGATACATGTACCTCATCTCGCAGGGAAGGGTGAAGGAAGCAGCCAACCTCCTGGTCAGAGAGAACCCGATGCCGGCCGTGACGGGTCGAGTTTGCCATCACCCCTGTGAGCACAGCTGCAACCGCGCATCACTCGATGAACCGGTGGCCATCCACTCGGTCGAGCGACGACTCGGCGACATGATTCTGGCGGCTCCGCCCATTCCGGCTCCCGAGCGCACCCGACGGGAAACGGTGGCCGTCGTCGGGTCGGGGCCGGCGGGTCTCGCCTGCGCACACTTCCTCGCCCGCCTCGGATACGGTGTCACCGTGTTCGAGGCTGCCCCCGAAGCTGGTGGAATGCTGCGACTCGGAATCCCCGAATACAGGCTGCCGCGTGCCATCCTGGACCGGCAGATCGAGAGGATCGCGGGAGCCGGGATCGAGATCCGCACGTCGACCCGGATCGGCGTCGACATCCCGTGGAGCGATCTGGACGTGTTCGACGCCGTGTTCGTCGCCCCCGGCGCCCACACCGGAAAGGACTCGAGGATCGCGGGCGCGGAAGGCAACGAAGCCGTGCGCCCGGGACTCGAGTTCCTCAAGGAGGTCAACGCGGGAGCGCGGCCGGACCTCGGAAGCCGGGTCATCGTCGTCGGCGGCGGAAACACGGCCATGGACTGCGCCCGCTCAGCCCTCCGTCTCGGAGCCGACGTGACGGTTCTCTACCGGCGCACGCCCAGAGAGATGCCCGCCATTCCGCTGGAGGTCCGGGAAGCGAGGGACGAGGGCGTCGGATTCGAGTTCCTCGCGGCCCCGATGGCGGTCGTGATGGAAGATGGCCGGTTCACGGGGATCACCTGCCAGCGCATGGAGCTCGGCGAGCCGGACGAGAGCGGCCGACGCCGCCCCGTGCCGATCGAGGGCGATGTGTTCTTCGCCCCCGCCGACACGGTGCTCACTGCGATCGGCGAAGATTGTGATCTCTCCTTCCTGCCCGAGAGCGTGCGCACGAAGTGGGGACTCATCGAAGTCGACCCGGTCGGAGAGAGCACGTCCACGCCGGTGTTCGCCGGCGGCGACGCCGTGGACATGCCTCGTTCCGTAGCCGACGCGCTGGGGGCGGGCAAGCGGGCCGCCATCGGCATCGATCACTACCTGCGCGAGAAGGCCGGCGAGGCGGTCGGCGAGCTGCCGCTCGGCGCCCTCAGGTTCGGAGACGGGAACGTGAGCGCCGTCCGCTATCTGGAGGACGGTGACCCGATCCCGCGAGAGGCACCGGTCAACGAAGTGGTGACGTGGGACCGCATGAACCCGCATCATTTCCACCTCGCCCCGCGGCACGAAGACCACTTCCACGATGCGACCGACCTCAGGGCGGCGTTCGGCGAGACGAACTTCGGCCTCAGCGAGAAGGAAGCGATCGAGGAAGCCGAGCGCTGCCTGAACTGCGGCGTGTGCAACCGCTGCGAGCTGTGTCTGATCTTCTGTCCCGACATGGCGATCTCCCGCCGGGAAGACGGGGGATTCGAGATAGACATGCGATACTGCAAGGGATGCGGCCTGTGCGCCGCCGAGTGCCCCCGGGGCGCCGTCACGATGACCCGGGAGGGAATATGAAGAAGGTCATGATCGGCAACCACGCGGTGTCGTGGGGTGTCCTGCGTTCGCGGGTCGAGGTCATCTCAGCCTACCCGATCACGCCGCAGACTCAGATCGTGGAGGCCCTGTCGGACATGGTGGCCGACGGGAGCCTGCCGGCCCAGTACATCAAGGTCGAGTCGGAACACTCGGCGATGGCCGCCTGCATCGGGGCGTCCATCGCGGGCACCCGGACTTTCACGGCCACCTCGGCGCAGGGTCTCGCCCTGATGCACGAGATGCTCCACTGGGCGGCGGGCGGACGACTGCCGGTCGTCATGGCGGACGTCAACCGCGCCATGGCCCCCGGCTGGACGATCTGGACGGATCAGAACGACAGCCTGTCCCAGCGGGACACGGGCTGGATCCAGCTGTACTGCGAGACGAACCAGGAGGTATTCGACACCACCGTCCAGGCGTTCAAGCTCGCCGAGGCTGTGAACCTCCCGGTGATGCTGGTACTCGATGCCTTCTTCCTGTCTCACACTTCCGAGCCGGTGGATGTGACCGAGCAGGAGGACGTGGACCGGTTCCTTCCGCGGCGCGAAGCGACCTTCAAGATGGACACGAGCGACCCGCACGCGTTCGGCGCCCTGGTGCGACCGGACGCCTACACCGAGATGCGGTGGCACCAGCAGGAGGCCATGCGCGAAGCCCGGGACGTGTTTCGCGAGGTCGAGGACGAGTGGGAGGCGATCACCGGCCGCCGCTACGGGGCGGTGGAGGCCTATCGGGCCGACGACGCAGATCTCCTGCTCGTGACCTCGGGCACCATCACTTCCACGGCCCGCCACGTGGTGGATCAGCGCCGTGCCGCGGGCGAGAAGCTGGGTCTGGTGAAGGTCAAGATGTTCCGCCCCTTCCCGACCGACGAGCTGCGCGGCCTGCTCGGCGGCGTGAACAGGGTTGCGGTGCTCGACCGGAACGTCTCGCCGGGACGCGGAGGCATCTTCGCCGAGGAGATCCGCGCCGCTCTGTACGACGTGCCGCCGGACGATCGTCCGATCCTGTTCGGCTACGTCCTCGGTCTCGGCGGACGCGACGTCACACCCGCCGTGATCAACGACATCATCGACAACACCCGCTCGAAGGCCAGCCCCGAGCGCGAGGACCTGTGGGTGGGGGTGGAGCTATGAGCCAGACCATCATCAAGCAGCACATACCCCGCGAGGAGCTCCTGGCCTCCGGGCACCTGGCGTGTCCGGGCTGCGCGGCGCCGATCGCGATGAACCTGGTGCTCAAAGCCCTCGGACCGGAGACCATGGTCGTCCTGCCCGCTTGCTGCTGGAGCATCATAGCGGGACCGTGGCCGCAATCTTCCCTGCGAGTTCCACTGTTCCATACGGCCTTCGAAACGGGCGCCGCCGTTGCCTCGGGCATCAAGGCAGGGCTGGCGTCGCGCGGCGACACGAAGACGACGGTGATCTCGTGGGCCGGGGATGGCGGAACGTTCGACATCGGCCTGCAGGCGTTGTCCGGCGCGGCCGAGCGGAACGAGGACATCATCTACTTCTGCTACGACAACGAAGCGTACATGAACACCGGGATCCAGCGGTCATCGGCGACGCCGTGGGGTGCGTGGACCACGACCACCCCGACCCGCGACCCGGAGCACCATCCCAAGAAGGACATCATGGCCATCATGGCGGCACACAGGATTCCGTACGCCGCCACGGCCTCGGTGGCCTATCCGGTGGACCTGGTGGAGAAGGTGAAGAAGGCGCGCACGATCCGTGGCACGCGGTTCATACACATCCTGGCTCCCTGTCCTCCGGGCTGGAAGACGCAGAACGACGAGACCATCGAGCTGGCCCGCATGGCGGTCGAGAGGCGGGTGTTCCCGCTCATGGAAGTGGAGAACGGCGGTACCTGGCGCTTCACCGTGGATCATCCGGGCGGCTCGATCGAGGAGTACATTCGGAAGCAGGCGCGTTTCAAGCACCTGACGGACGATCAGGTGGGCCTGATCCAGGAGCAGGTGGACGCGCGCTGGGAGATTCTCTCGAACCGGGTCCTGCACGGCACCTGATCGCGGACTCGAGAGCCTGTACGTTTGTGTGGACGCGCGCGATCGCGTCCCGCTCGCTAACTTTGCAGAGATGGATTGACGCACCCTGACCTGGGACTTGTCCCCCCTCGGGCCCGGTACGCCGTAGTACCCGAGCGCGAGGAGGCGACATGGCCGGAATCGCAGGCTACGGGGCCTTCATCCCCCGACGGCGCATCACCACGGAGGAGATCGCCCGCCAGTGGGGGAAGGACCCCGGCACCATCCAGAGGGGACTGCTCCTGCAGGAGAAGTCGGTCCCCGGCTTCGACGAAGACACTATCACGATCTCCGTGGCCGCAGGTCGCTCGGCCCTCGCCCGTTCCGGCGTCTCGCCCTCGCGGGTCGGCGCCCTGTACATCGGGTCGGAGTCGCACCCGTACGCGGTCAAGCCGAGCGGAACGGTCGTCGCGGAGGCGCTCGGCATCGGGCCGGACGTCCACGTGGCCGATTTCGAATTCGCATGCAAGGCCGGCACGGAGGCCATGTTCGTCGCCCTGGCGCTGGTGGAGTCGAAACGGGTCGACTACGCCCTCGCCATCGGAGCCGACACCTCGCAGGGCGCACCCGACGACGCACTGGAGTTCTCCGCATCTGCTGGAGGCGCCGCCTACCTGTTCGGGAGGGACGATCCCCT